>CAYOPA010000741.1:0-1975 GCA_964405625.1 uncultured Bryobacterales bacterium | reverse complement strand
AGGCAGCGCGGCTGCCGCGGGCCGTCTTCGCCGACAGGCGACGGCGGCCCAGTCGTTCGGTGTGACTCCACTCGGGCTGTCGGCTGCTGCAAGCGGCGCCGATAAAAGGCTATAGTTCGGGTCAGCCGTCAGCTCAGGCTTCCAGAAAACCGGATCGGAGGCGCCGCCTCGGATCCGGTCGTCGGAATGCGAAGGAGACTGCGTTTCGCTCGAATGAACCGCGTAAGCCGATTCCGCGACGTAGTGATCACGGGCCTGGGCGCGGTCAGCCCTTTGGGGCTCGCCGCGGGCGACAGCCTGGCGGAGTTGCACGCCGGCCGAACCGGCCTGCGAGCCTTGACGGCCTTTGATTTGGAAGGCGAGCTCTCCGGCGAGGTTCCACCGTTCGACTTACGTTCACGGCTGGTTAAGCCCAAGAGTGAGAAGTTGATGTCCCGGGCGACTCGCTTGGCGATGTACGCCGCCGGCGACGCTCTGGCTGGAGTCGACTTGGGCGCGATTGACCGGGAACGCTTCGCCATCGAGGTGGGCTCGGGCCATAGCGGCATCGACTACGACGAATTCTTCCCAGCCCTAGAGGTGGCTTGGAAAGGCGCGCCGGAGAGGGATTTCTCCCAGTTAGGTGGACGGGCTTCCAAGCTGATCGACGCCTACTTTTCCTTGCGGACGCTCTCCAACGCCGGCGTCGGTTTGCTGGCCGCCGAGTACGATCTGCGGGGGCCTAGCAACAACTACGTGCAATACGATGGGGCCGCGGCCTGGGCGCTGGCCGCAGCCGCGGCGGATATTGACGACGGCCGAGCGGACGCGGCGTTGGCGGGAGGATACGACTCCCTGCTTACAAAGAGCGCGTACCTGAGTTATCTCGATTGGGGACTGTTGTCACCGGGCCGCCCGATGACGCCTTTTGCCGCCGATCGGTCCGGGATCACGTTGGGTGAAGGCGCCGCTTTCTTCCTAGTGGAGTCCGGCGCGGACGCCGCGGCGCGCGGGCGCCGGCCGATTGCCCGGCTGCAAGCATACTTGAGTGGTGGCGACGCTTCGGGTGAAGGTTGGGTGGCGGACGGCCTGCCTTCGCTTGAACCTGAGCTGCGCGAAGCGTTCGAAAATGGCTTGCGGCCAGACTACGTGATCGCACGCGGAGCTTCGGTGCGCTCCCACGACCAGGGTGAGTTACAACTGCTAGAGCAACTGGGCGTGGATCTGGAGCGCGTGTCGGCCTGGAAGCCCTGGACCGGATATCTGGGTGCGGCCACCGCCGCCGTCGAGGTTGCACTGACGATCCAGGCTGTAAACGCCGGCTTTCTGCCAGCCCCCGTCGCGGGCGCGGCGCCTGGCGACGCCCTGACCGCCGGGCTGCCCCGCCAGGCCATCCACATGGAGCGCTCCGACCCGCTGATCCTGCTACTCGGCGGATGCTGGGGCGGACAGGCTTTCGCGCTTTGGTTTCGGGCGATGCGGGCCGAGGGCGAGGCCCGATGAGCGCGGGCGGTTGGATCGACGCTCATCGCAGCTCGGACGGATCGATCGATAGGGCGGCGTTGCTGGAGATCCTGCCCTACGGCGAAGAGTTTCTGTTCGTCGATCGCGTGCTGTTGTTGGAGCCGCGGCGTGTCGAAGCGGTCTACCGTGTGCCGCCCGACTCCCCTTTTGTCCGGGCTCACTTTCGAGATCTTCCCATCATGCCGGGCGTGCTCACCGGGGAGGGTCTGGCGCAGGCGGGAACGGTGCTTGTGCGACAGCACCTGGACGATTCGCCCGACAAGCACCTGCTGGCAATGAAGATCTCCGACGCCAACTTTGTTGGGATCGCACGGCCTGGGGACCTTATCGAATATCGCGTGCAACTCGACAAGCTCGGCTCCCGAATGGCCCGTTTGTCTGGCGAAGCCGGCGTCGGCGGGCGTTTGATCGCGAAATGCGACTTTGTGCTGACGGTCGCGACGCGCGCCGAGCTGCGGGCGTCAGTCGTCTA
>CAYOPA010000740.1:0-1975 GCA_964405625.1 uncultured Bryobacterales bacterium | reverse complement strand
GCTTTCTCGATGTCATCAAGACCGAGCTCGACCGACTCGGCATCGAGGACATCAATAACGTCCAGACGCTCATCCTCTCCAACATCAACGAAGACCAGCTGACCGTGGGCGAGTTGACGATCCGGGGCTACTACCTGGGCTCGAATGTCTCCTACAACGTCAAGAAGCTGGTCGAGAACGGCTACCTCATCCAGGAGCGTTCCAGCCACGACCGGCGGATGACCCGGGTGCGGCTGTCGGAGAAGGGCCTCGACTTGACGGCGAAGATCGACCAGCTCTACCAGCGCAATGCCGAGGCGCTCGCCGAAGGCGTGGTCAAGCCCGGCCAGCTGGAGGAGCTCAACAGTGTTCTCAACAGCCTCGAGCGCTACTGGAGCCGGCTCGTCAACTTCACCCGCTGAGCCGGGGTCCGAGGGCGCAGCCCATCCCCTGCGCCCGACCCGGCGGGCCCTCCTGGCCACGACTGCCGCCCTGCCGGTCCTGGCAGCCCTCCCGTCGCTCGCCACCCAGCATCCGCCAACCATCGATCGAGGCGAACCCTTCGACGACGGCACGTACTTCGACGACGGCTACGGCTGGACCGATTGACCGAGCTTGGCGCCGCCGGCGCTCGATATCGAGCGGCAGCCGGTCAAGAGCGAGGCCACTAGAAGCCGCCACAGCGCGCCCCTCCGCTGCCTGAGCCAAGCCAACGCCACGAGAACAAGCGCAAAATCCACGACGCCCGCGGCAAGCCGTCCGCGTGGCTTCATCGCCAAAACGCGGGTTCAATCGTCAATTCGGTAGGTTCGCGCGGCAGAACCCCGGGCCAGACCTCATATCCAGCGCAACCCGAGCGCCAATGAGTCGGTCCATGGCGCATGCTTTGCGGATTCGTGCGCAGGCATATGATGAACGATGAGCGTCGCATATGGAAGGAAGCACGGGGAGGCAGCGCCTCCCCGTGGGCCCCTCCGGTCTTTTGCTGGGGGTGGATAAACGGTTTGGAAATGGTAAGACAGGTAGGTAATCGCCTCTGACGTTTGCATCGGTGAACGATAGGCGTAAAAATGTAAAGAAATGGGGGTCCCACCTCGCTCTGTACCCCAGGACCGGAACGCCGAAGGATTCAGAACCTATGTCTCGCACACGCATCGAATGGCGCGACCTCGAAGATCATGTCCGAACACTCGCCTCGCTGAAATGGGGTAGAAACGCGAAGCAACGCACCGTCAATCATGTGAAGTTAGACGCAGTGATTGAAATGGAACGCGACTATTGGATACTAATTGAAATTACTAAAGAAAAAAACTGGACAAACTTCGAATAGATCTTGCCAAGTTTTCTTCTGTCCGTCCATATCTACAATCGCAGCGCATATATTCCAAGTGCTATTTCATAACAGAAGCAAGACCAACTGATATGCTCGTTGAGACGGCTCGAGGCAACAATGTAACCGCCATGAGTGTTGAAGACTTTCTTCGAGAGTTCTACGATTTTCATCGCTATGCGAGTATACGCAAAGAGAGGCGATTTGGAAGCGCTGTGGATCCGCTTACCGTCGAAAAGGATAGAAGCGCTTACATTCCGGTGAAATATCGATCAAATGCAAGTGGCGCGAAGGCTTATCCCGTTGTCCCAGGTAACCGAGCTTCGTCGGCGTTGGCGAGCTCGGCGCCATCCTGACGCATGCCGCTGGCGGTTTTGCGCCGGCGGGGGTTCCGCCGTGTCGGGGTCGCATTCTTGCGGGGGTTCTGCCGTTCGGTGATGTCCCAGTAGGTCAAGGGAGAGCCGTGCGCGGCCAGGCCGAGGACCGTCTCGAAGGAGACGTGCCGATAGAAGCGGCGGTTGTAGCGGAAGACAAATTCGTTGAGGTAGGCGTCGAGGTGCTGGCGACGGAGGCCGTGATAGGTCCCGAGGCTCCAGCGCTTCAGGAGGGCAAACACCCGGTGAATCCATCGGAGCGGGATGTGCGCCGCCATAGCGCCGACGACGC
>CAYOPA010000739.1:0-1980 GCA_964405625.1 uncultured Bryobacterales bacterium | reverse complement strand
CGAGCGGCTGATCGAGGCGGTGAGCTTCCTGAGCGCCTGGCTCATCAGCCGCGCCTGCAGGCCCACATGGCTGTCGCCCATCTCGCCTTCGAGCTCGGCGCGCGGCACCAGCGCGGCCACGGAGTCGATCACCAAAATGTCGATGGCGTTGGAGCGCACCAGCACGTCAGCGATCTGCAGCGCCTGCTCGCCCGAATCGGGTTGCGACACCAGCAGGTTGTCCACGTCCACGCCGAGCTTCTCGGCATAGATTGGGTCCATGGCGTGCTCGGCGTCGATGAAAGCCGCCATGCCGCCGAGCTTCTGCGCCTGCGCGATCGCGGACAGCGCCAGCGTGGTCTTGCCCGAGGATTCCGGCCCGAAAATCTCAACCAGCCGCCCGCGCGGCAGCCCTCCCACGCCCAAGGCGGCGTCCACGGCGATCGAACCCGTCGGGATAGCTTGCACGGCGACAATTGCGCCTCGCTCGCCGAGCCGCAGTATCGACCCCTTCCCGTGGGCTTTTTCGATCTCTCCGATCGCTGTATCCAGGCTTCTGGTCCGGTCGCGCTGATCCATAACTGAAATCCTACCTTAGGCGAAGAAAAAACGAAAGCGAAATTTTTCCCGCTATCTGATTCGGGAGCGCGTCGGTCGACGGGACGCGTTTCAGACGCTAGCGCGGCTCGTCGGGCGCGGGCGCGTAGTAGCCGGTGCGCGCTCGCACAACGGCGTTTTTCACGTTGCTGTTGATCCTGATCTTGTGAAAGCTGCCGTCGGTGGCGAAGTTGGTCGGCGAATAGATGATGAAGTACTGGTGCCGCAGCTCGTTGGCGATATCGGCGAAGGACTGCTCCAGATCACGGGCCTGGAACGGTTGGAAGCTCGCCCCGCCGGTCTCCTTGGCGAAGTACTTCAACACTTTGTCGCCCTCCAGCCGTTGGCCGGAGCGGTTCGTGGAGATCGTATAGAGCACCGCGTCGGCCTTGTGCGCCATCTCCAGCGCCATGTCGCGCGTCACGCCGGACTGGTTGTCCTCGCCGTCGCCGATCAGCACCAGCGCCCGGCGAAACTCTTCCAGCGGGCGGTCCTCGGGTAACTTGTCGCGACTGGCGAAGTAGATCGCGTCGTAAAATGCCGTGCCGCCGCCCGGACGCATCGAGCGGACGCCCTGGGCGAGCTTCTCGGCGTCGTTGGTGAAATCGACGATCAGCTCGGGGCGCGTGTCGTATCCGACCAGAAAGGCGCGGTCTTTGTCTTCGGCCAGTACGCCGCGGATGAACTCGATGGCGGCTTCCTGCTCAAAGCGAAAGCGGTCACGAACCGAGTTGGAGGCGTCCATCAGGATGCCGATGCGCAGCGGCAGGTCGCTCTCACGGACGAACTGCAGGATCTCCTGCTTCTCGTTGTTGTCGTAAATCTCGAAATCTTCCTTTTCGAGGTTGGTGATGAAGCGGTTCTTCTTGTCCGTGACGGTGAACAGCAGCGGGACGCGCGACACCTGGACGACGATGCGGGACTCCTCGCCCAGATCGGCGACTTGAGCCTCCCCGCCGACCTTACCGGCCTCCTGGGCCCAAACGGCGCCGGCCGCGAAGACGGCCAGGGCCGCCATGAAGATCCAAACGGACTGTCTCTTGATGAACTGCAAAGCTGCCCGTGATTATAGCGCCAGCGAGGCCAGCATTTGACCCCAACCCTCGTCGGTCGGCGCCTCGACGCTCACTTGCGAGCCGTCGGAAGGAGTCACGAAGCTCAAATGGCGGGCGTGGAGAAAGTAGCGCTCCAGGGTCTCCGCCTCCACGCCGGCCGCCGGGCTGCCGTAGAGACGATCGCCGACGACGGGCCGGCCGATCCAGCTTAGGTGCACCCGAATCTGGTGCGTGCGGCCGGTGAGGATGCGTACATCGAGCAGCGAGTGGTCCGCGGTCGAGCGCAGCGGCCGGTAGTCGGTGATCGCGGGCCTTCCCTGCGCGGCGACGGCCATCTTGGCTCGCTGGC
>CAYOPA010000738.1:185-1982 GCA_964405625.1 uncultured Bryobacterales bacterium | reverse complement strand
ATTGCCGCCAGCGGATGGTTGGCGACGCCGAGCTCCTCCAGAGCCTCCGCCGCCGCGTGGAGTTGGCCGATCCCGCCATCGATGAGCGTCAGGCCGGGGAAGGGCTTCTCCTCGCGCAGAAGGCGGCCGTAGCGGCGTCCGACGACTTCGCGCATGGAGGCGAAGTCGTCGTTGCCGCGATGTCCCATCCCCTCGGCGCGTTGGACGATGAATTTGCGATAGTCGGCCTTCTTCATCCGGCCGTCTTCCCAAACCACCATCGAAGCGACGACGTCCGAGCCCTGGATGTGCGAGACGTCGAAGCACTCGATGCGGTCGCCGGGCTCGCCGCCCTCGGGGGCGGGGAGGTTAAGCGCGTCGCGCCAGGCGGCGGCCATCTGCGCGGCGGTCGGCTTCATCACCCGGAAACGCTGCTCAAAGGCGTGCCGCGAGTTGTTGGCCACCAGATCGAGCATCGCCTTCTTCGGCCCGCGCTGCGGCGTGGAGATCTCGACCTTGGTCCCGCGCTTTTCCGACAGAAGCTCGGCCAAGGCGTCCTGGTCCTCGAACGCCTCGGGGACGTGGATGAGCGACGGGACGTACTGTTGGTCCAGGTAGATCTGGATCAGCAGATCGCCCCAGAAGGTCGATGGGTCAAAGGCGTGCAGCTCCTCCCAGAAAAACTCTCGTCGATCGACCACGCGGCCGTTGCGGACGTGAAAGAGGTTGGCACAGGCCAGCGGCGGCTCGGCATGGACGCCCAGAACGTCCACGTCGGCGCCCTCGGCCGAGGCGACGCGCTGGCGCTCCTGCATCTCCTCCACGGTGGAGAGCAGGTCGCGCAACCGGGCGGCGCGTTCGAACTCCATGCTCTCGGAGGCTTCCAACATGCGGGCCTTGAGGTCGCGGGTGAGCTCGCCGCGGCGGCCGTCGAGGAACTTCTTCACGTCGTCGACGGCCTGGCGGTAGTCAGGTTCGGTGGTCAGCCCTTCGACGCAGGGGCCCAGGCAGCGCTGGATGTGAAACTCCAGGCACGGGCGCGGATGGAAGCGGGTCAGGTCCACGCGGCAGGACGGGATCTTGAACCAGCGGTGGATGAAATGGACCAGCCGGTGCGCCAGATTGCCGGGGAAGTAGGGGCCGTAGTAGCCGGCGCCGTCCTTTTTGATGCGGCGTGTGACGTAGACGCGGGGCCAGCGCTCGTTGGTGAGCTTGATGTAGGGGTAGGTCTTGTCGTCGCGCAGCAGGACATTGAAGCGCGGCTGGTACTGCTTGATGAGGTTGTTTTCAAGCGCCAGCGCCTCTTTGTCGTTGCCGACTGCGATGGAGCCGATGTCGCGCGCGGCCCACAACAGGCCGTTGGTCTTGGCGTCGGAGAGCTTCTCCTGGAGGAAATAGCTGCGGACGCGGTCGCGCAGGCTCTTGGCCTTGCCGACGTAGATGACCCGTCCGGCGTCGTCCTTATACAGGTAGACGCCGGGGGAGGTCGGCAGGGAGGCGGCGATCTCCTTGAGCTTTTCCCAATGCTCGGGGAAGTGCATGGCGGACGGCGGGGGCCGATGGCCCCACAAGCACTGAGTTTAGCGAGGCGGCGCGGCAAACCTGGAACCGAACCCAAGACGTCAGTCTTGGGCCGCGCTCGATGGAACCCAAGTACGACCAACCGAGGCCGCCGGTCCGGCGCCATCGTCTTGAGCCATGACGGCGACATCAGACAGCAGCCCAGACGATATTGGGCTGAAAGTCGCGCTTGGAGTGGCCCCGGCAAGTCCTCCCCCGTCCTCACCGCCCGCCCCGCCGCCGGGATGCTCCACAAAT
>CAYOPA010000738.1:0-175 GCA_964405625.1 uncultured Bryobacterales bacterium | reverse complement strand
TTCTGCTACATTCCGCGAGTTTTGCCCTGTACTTGAACCCACTATTTTGATTCCCTGGAGGGCTTGATGTTTTGGGATCCGATTCTTCGTCTCTCCGCTGGCGCACTCCTGCTCCTGCTGCTGCCCGCCCTTTCTCCCGCCGAGGATTGGACCCGCTTCCGCGGTCCCAACGGTT
>CAYOPA010000737.1:0-1983 GCA_964405625.1 uncultured Bryobacterales bacterium | reverse complement strand
GGTTGCGTTGCGCGGCGCGCAGTAGCTTTTTGCGTCGCCGCGTCGCTCTTTCGCAGCGCGCACAGCCGTCCCGGGATCAGCCCTTGCTCGCCGCGCTCATACACCCGCCACTGTCCCGGGCGAGCCGACTCGAGCCGGCGCACTCGCGCCAACAGCGGCCATTTGCGGCCGGCGGCGTCAAACAGCGGGGTTGAGCCGCTGTTGTAGCGCACGACCAGGCAGATCCCCTGCTGTTGCGCCCACTCCAGCGCTCGCGGATGGAGGTAGGCGCGGTCGGCCGGCACGATCTCGCCGGGTTGGAAATCGAAGCGGTCCAGGCGCTCGCCATTGTCCTCGCCGCGCGTCGGCGTGATCTGGAAATGATCGCAGCGCAGCGACGGCAGGCGCAGGCTCTAATGCAGCGCCAGTGGCTGCCCGTCGGGCCGGGCTCGCGGACGGCGCTGCCGTCGACAACGCGGATTCTCGCCAGCAGATCGACGACGGGCTCGTCGCCGCCGTGGCGCGCACGCTCGTTTCGCGAAGGGAATAGCCAGGGCCTACATGCAGCAGCAGCGTTCGAAGCAGGGCGGAGACTGAGTTGAAGCCCCGAAGTCGTTTGAGGGCTCCGGCGCTACGAGCGGGCTCAGCCCAGTTGCCGGGCAGGAGCCGCGGCGGAACATCCCAATCTTCATCGTGGGGCGTGTGACATGCCCACAGGTTACTCGATTCTCGTCTTCGGTCGAGCGTTTTAAGTTAGCTCTTATGGGGCGTGAGCCCGGGGCTGATGTCTACCGCGCGTCTTCAGGGCGGAGATATTGCTCATTCTTAGTGACGCGCCACGCAAGCCGATAACGATCGGCCGCGTCAGCCGGATCGCGCTGGTTGACCCACATTCCCGAAGCCCACTCAAAACCGCCGATCTTCGTCAGCCGTGGAAATATCTCAATCCGCCACTGCCAGCGCTCGCGCCCCTCCGCCCTCAACGGCGCCGTGACCACCAGCAGGTGATAAGCAGGGTAGTCGTGCAACGCGTTCATCGCCGCCAGGGTCTTGCCCAGCAAAACACCAAGGGCGGACAGATCCTCGGCGTCCTCAAACGCCGCCTCAGGCCGCTCCGGCGCAATCCAGACTTCGTCGGGAAAGCGCGCCGCCGACGGGGCGAAGGCGACATAGCCGTCCTGGTCCGCCACCCGCAGCGCGGCGGACTCCCGGTCGGCCCGCAGCCGCCGCTGGGCCGACCCGTCGCGGAACGCCGCCAACTCTTCGGCAACCCGCCTGGGCAGCAGCGGTACGGCCATCAGTTGCGAATGCGCATGCTCCTGCGAAGCCCCCGCCTCGACGCCGTAATTCTTGAAGATGTTGGCGTACTCCATCCGCGGGTCCTCGGCCGCCGCCCGCAAGCGCTGTTGCCAAGCTCCAAGCACTGCGGCCAGCTCCGGCTCGGTCAAGTCCGCCAGACCGCGGTCGTGGTCCGGGGTTTCGACAATGACCTCATGAACCCCGTAGGCGCCGCCGGGTTTATCGGGCTCTCTTGGGAACGCCGGGTACAGATTCGGAAACGCCCGCCAGCGCCAGCCAGGCGAGTCCGGCGACGATCCGTCCGGGCGTCCGGCGGCGACCTCGGGCGGCGTCTCGCCCTCGTGGCCCTCGCAAAACGGGCAGAGCTTGCGCCGTTGTTCAGCATCGGAGCGAAGATGGTACGGTCGCGCAGCGCGACCTGGCGTGATGAGCACGGGCTCGCCGCGCAGGTCTTCGCGAAACTCAGCGCCAGCGGCGGCGGCGCTCGGCTTCGGATTGCTCGGAGAAGGCATTTTTCAGAAGCTCGACCTGCGGCGGATCGCTCAACACCACGCTCACCACGTCAAAGCGCAACCGGTTTGTATGGACCTTCGCGCGGCGGGCAAACTCAAAAGCGGCGCTGATGAGCCGGCGGCGCTTGGCGCTGTCCACAAAGGCTTCCGGGCGGCCGAAGTCCACATTCTTGCGCGCCTTCACCTCCACGCA
>CAYOPA010000736.1:0-1985 GCA_964405625.1 uncultured Bryobacterales bacterium | reverse complement strand
TCCAAGTCGGAGACCCCAAGTGACCTTCTCAGTCTGCCAGCCCGTGGGCGTTGCTACGGTCGATCTTTAATCAAAACTAGTCTATATAGAGAAACTCGTTCGAGCTCAGCAGCATGTGGACCAAGCTCTCGGCCGCTTTCCGACGGGCCTCGTCAGGCGGGGCGTTGGCCCGCTCATGGAGCGTCTGCTGCGCCTTGAGATTTTCCGCCACCAGCGCCTTTTCCTGTGCGGTCGGCTCACGGCCGTAGATCAGCGCATAGGTCTGCTGGATCAGCGGCTCCGCCTCCCAAGTCTCCCCGGCGAGCTCGTAGGCCCTTCGGGCGGCGTGGCGGGCGTTCGCCATGACGAGCTCGCTGTTCATCAGGGCGAGCGATTGCAGCGGCGTCGCTGAGGGCGTGCGTCGATTGCAGCTCGTGTCGATGATGGGGAAATCGAAGACCGCCAGGAAGGACGCGGGCCATGTGCGCCGCGCCGTCAAATAGACGCTGCGGCGGGACAGATCGCCGTCGTCCTTGGAGATCTGCAAGCCGTCGGGGCGGGAGATGAGGTCGACGGGAGGTCCGCCGAGCGAATGGTCGAGCTTGCCGGCGACGGCCAGGATCGAATCCCGCAACGCTTCCGCTTCCAGGCGACGCAAAGGCATGCGCCACAGCAGGCTGTTGGCCGAATCCTGGGTTTCAGCGGCCTGACTGCGCGGGTTGTCGGTGCGTTTTGAAGACTGCCGATAGGTCGATGACAGCATGATCATCTTGTGCAGCCGCTTGGCCTTCCAGCCGTTCTTCACAAAATCCACTGCCAGCCAGTCCAACAGCTCCGGGTGCGACGGTTCGGCGCCCATCTTGCCGAAGTTGTCCGGCGTAGCCACGATCCCGGTTCCGAAGTGCTGTTGCCAGATGCGATTGACGACGACGCGCGCCGTGAGGGGATGCTCGGGGCTTGTCATCCATTCAGCCAAAGCGAGCCGGTATCCGCTGGTCTTGCCGACACGTTTGGCCGAGGGCGCCGCCGAGCAGTCGTCGCCGTCGGGGCAAAGCACGGACAGGAAGCCGGGCGTGACGCGCGGCCCTGGGGAATCCACGCTGCCGCGCTGCAGAAGGCGCATCACCGGCAGCTCCTCGCCGCCATCCCACAGGGCGTAGACGGGCTGGAGCTCGCGGCGAAAGCCTTTCCAAGTTGCAACCTCCGCGCGCAGGCCGGCGACGGTTTCGGCGTGACCGGCGGAAAGTAAGGCGTCCACCTCGCCTTCCTCGATCTTGGCCAGCGCTCCGAACTTGGAAATTAGATACTTCTGCACCTCATCGCGCTTCTTGGCTTCTACGCCCAGCGCGGCTTTGAGGTCGACTCGGATCGCCTCGGGGGCGGACTCGAGCTTCTGGTCGAGCAGCTTCGCGCGATACGGCGTCAGGATGGCTTGAATCTTTTCGTTGAGCTGCGCCAATTCGGCGTCGACGTTCTTGTTGTGCTCGTCAATCAGGGCCCGCTCCGAATCGGCGACCGTGTACTTGAGGCGGTGCTTGGGCTGAATCCAATCCGACGGGTTGTAGGCCGCCGAGAACAACGCCATGAAGCGGTAGTAGTCGCGCTGGGGAATCGGGTCGAACTTGTGGGTATGGCAGCGCGCGCAGTTCAGCGTCAACCCCATCGAGCTGGCTGAGATCTTGTCGATCATGGCGAACAGCGCTTCATACCTGTCGAACGGCCGTTGCGAAATATCCTCGTCAGTCGCGTCGAGCTGAGTGCGCAGGTAGCCGGTGGCCACCAGCGCGTCGAGCATCTCCGGCGTATACCGCTCGGCGTTGCGGAAGTCGTAGAGCTCGTCGCCGGCAAGCTGCTCGGCCAGAAAGCGGTCCCACGGCTTGTCTTTGTTGAAGGAGTCGATGACGTAGTCTCGATAGCGCCACATACCGGGGGCTAGCTCCACGTTGTTCGCCTCGAAGTCCTTGCCGGTGGTGTCGACGTAGCCGGCCGCGTCGAGCCATAAGCGT
>CAYOPA010000735.1:0-1987 GCA_964405625.1 uncultured Bryobacterales bacterium | reverse complement strand
AGGAGTCAGCTCCCAGCGCACACGCGAAGACGACCAACAGAGTGACGATCCGCACGAGACGAGTCTATCAGCCGGTAGTAGGGCCGGACATTCCTGTCCGGCCGCCGTTGTGTGGGCGACTGGCAATCGTTGTCGCCATGGCAAAGCCGCCGCGATCAGGACGCCGGGAGGAGAGCCAACGATCTACCCCGAAAGGTAGTGTGAACAGGCGCGATCGCATTATGAGCGGCGGCTGACCGGCCAAGGGCCTCGACCTGGGGGTCGAGGCGGCAGGCGTAGGCGCCTGCGCCACCTGTTCGCTCGTCCGCCCGACACTGGGTCAGCGATTGGAGCTTAGGTCCCGCACGAACAGATCTTTGAAGCGCATCCGCCCCTCGCCGCCCGAGTGCAGTTGCAGGGCGATGACACCTTCCTCGGCGTCCGGCGACGGGTAGGTGAAATCGAGAATCTGCATGCCGTTGAGCCACACTTGGTAATGGTTGCCCTCCACCAAAATCAGCATGTCGTTCCAGTCGTTGGGCCGCAAGATCGTCTCGGTCTCCGGGCGCGGCCACGCCACCCAACCCTTGCCGTCGCCGTAGAGGCCGCCGGTGTGGTGGTTGAGGGTGCGATCGATCTCGATCTGGCGACCGGCGATGACCTTGGGCGTGTCGCCCTCAAAAGTGGTGTGGAGATAGACGCCGGAGTTGCCGTCGGCTTCGCACTTGAAGCTCAGGCGCATGTGGAAGTCACGGTAAGTCTTCTCGGTGGCCAGGTAGCCGTACTCGCTGGTGATCCCTTCGCCGTAAATGACGCCGTCTTCGACGACCCATTTTTCCTTGCCGACCTTGCGCCAGCCGGACAGATCCTTGCCGTTGAACATCGATGTCCACTCGGGCGCGAGCATCCGGGGGCGGGGACGGTTTTGGGCGAAGGCCGTGGAGGCAGTCAAGCTCAGCAGGGCCAGGAGAACAAGAGTCCGCATCGGCCCAATGCTAGCCGGAAAGCGGGCCGGCTGGCAACTCTATTCGACAGCCTGTCTATTCGACCGCGCTCTGCGTCATATCCGACAGCTTGCCGCCGCGCGACGCCCAGAACACAAACGGCGAGCCCTCCAAGCGCGGCAGTGACCGCAGCGGGTCCAGCGCTTCATGCGACAGCGGAACGCGATGCGTCCGCCCCCCTTGCATGCGCTCCGCCGGAACGGTCCACACCGCGGCGTCGAGGTCGATCTTATCCCACTGGAGTTTGCGAGGGTGGTAAGCGTCCAGCGAGGACCGTCTTGACTTGATAGTCGACGAGGGCGTAAGTGTCCACACAGCGCTGATGTGGACACGGTACAGTCGCGAGAACGCCGTGCTCAGGCCGGCGCCGCGGCCCCGTCCAGACGCACATTCCAGGGCAACAGCTCCGCGATGCGGTTGATGGGATGGTCGGCGATGCGTTCGAGCACGTGCCGCAGATAGGCTTCCGGGTCGATGCCGTTGAGCTTGGCCGTGCCGATCAGGCTATACATCGCCGCCGCGCGCTCGCCGCCCGCGTCCGAGCCGGCAAACAGGTAATTCTTCCTGTTATGTGCACGTGCACATAACAGGAATTATGCGCAGTCCGGGATTATGTGCAGTTGCCAAAGCGATGATGTGGCCCTGCCGCTATCCGGCTCTCCCGAACTGCGCATAATTCACAGGTTCTGGAGAAAGCGGAGTAGGCGATCCGGTGGCCGGTACCGGAGCGGCTTCGTGCTTGGTGGCTGGACCGCTGCAAGCGCAGCTTGCTTCATCTTGAGGTCCGCTTCCACATAGATGTGGGTCGTTGCGGGGCTTTCGTGACCGAGCCAGAGAGCGACGAGGGTGATGTCCACGCCGGATTGCAGCAGGTGCATGGCGGTGGTGTGCCGGAACGTATGTGGCGAGATACGCTGCCGACCGAGGCTCGGGCGCTTGCCAAGCGCGACTTTCACGGCTCGCCGCAGACGGTCGGTGACTGCCGACCGCGTAAGCACGCCCCC
>CAYOPA010000734.1:0-1988 GCA_964405625.1 uncultured Bryobacterales bacterium | reverse complement strand
CGTTTAGGGCGTGGACTACCAGGGTATCTAATCCTGTTTGCTCCCCACGCTTTCGAGTCTCAGCGTCAGTATCGGTCCAGAGAGCCGTCTTCACCACCGGTGTTCCTCCTGATATCTACGCATTTCACCGCTACACCAGGAATTCCACTCTCCTCTCCCGAACTCCAGTCCGTCAGTTTCGACCGCACCCTCCCGGTTAAGCCGGGAGATTTCACAGTCGACTTGGCGGACCGCCTACACTCGCTTTACGCCCAGTAATTCCGAACAACGCTTGGAGCCTACGTATTACCGCGGCTGCTGGCACGTAGTTAGCCGCTCCTGCTTCTGCGGGTACCATCATTATTGTCCCCGCTGAAAGACCTTTACGACCCGAAGGCCTTCATCGGTCACGCGGCGTCGCTGGATCAGGGTTTCCCCCATTGTCCAAGATTCCCCACTGCTGCCTCCCGTAGGAGTCTGGCCCGTGTCTCAGTGCCAGTGTGGCCGTGTGCCCTCTCAGGCCGGCTACCGATCGTCGCCTTGGTAGGCCGTTACCCTACCAACTAGCTAATCGGCCGCGGGCCCATCCTCGAGCGAATTTCTCCTTTCACCCCGAAGGGTCGTATGCGGTATTAGCTCCAGTTTCCCGGAGTTATTCCCCACTCGAGGGCAGGTAACCCACGTGTTACTCACCCGTACGCCACTAGATTGTCCCGAAGGACTCTCCCGTTCGACTTGCATGTGTTAAGCGCGCCGCCAGCGTTGATTCTGAGCCGGGATCAAACTCTCGAGTAATTTTGTGTAGCCCCCGCCCGCCCGAAGGCGAAGCGAAGGCAAACTCGTGAGCTTGGTCGTCCGACCGAACTCGGAATTGCGCGTTTGCCTCTGCGCGTCCAACCAAACTGTCAAAGACCCATGCCCGTCGAGATCGCCCGTCGAATCCGAAGATCGACGTCCCTCGTCGAGCGGCCTAAACCCGTTGCCGGCGTCGAAGCACCCTGACTCGATCGCTCGAGTTGGTCGCTTCGGTTGTCGCCGTTGAATCGGCTCCCGCCTGCGCTCTTGAGGCCGCAGGAGCCTATGCGCCGCCTTTTGCTTCGCGCTCCCTTTCGGGGCGCTCTTTCTAGCGGCGCAATTGTTAGATTATCAAAGTTTCAGGTTGATTGCAAGCGTAGAAGGGATTTTCTTTTGCTTGCTCTTTCCTGCTTTCGGCGCGTCGGGCGGCCTAGCCGCTTGCGTCGCACAAGTTGAAGGATATCAAGTCTCGTACCGCCGGCGCAAGCCCTTCGTCAAGTTTTTTTTCGCGCCGCCTTCTTGGCGTTCTTCTTCGCCGCCTTCTTGGCCGTTTTGCGTGCGCCGCGCCGGGCCGGCTTTCCCCCCGTCTCGGCCAGCTTCTCGGCCCGCGCCCGCAGCAGTTCCAGCGCCTGTGCGACGTTCAGTTCCTCCGGCTTGGTCCCACGCGGCAGCGAGGCGTTCAGCTCGCCGTCGGTAACGTAAGGCCCATAGCGGCCCGACATCACCTTCAGCGGCTGTCCCGATTCCGGGTGCGCCCCAAGCTCACGCAGTGCTTCGAGTTTGGGGGCCGTGCGTCGCCCCTTGGGCTGGCGCAGCAGTTCGACCGCCTGCTCCAGGCCAATATCGAGCGGCGAACCCGCGTCGGCCGGAATCGAGCGGATCTCCTCGCCGCACTTGACGAACGGTCCGAAGCGGCCGTTCGCGGCCGTCACGGGCAGCCCCGAATCCGGGTGCGCTCCGATCTCGCGGGGCAGCGATAGCAACGCCAGCGCGGCTTCGAACGTTACCGTGTCGGGTTTCATCCCTGCAAGCAACGAGGCCATCTTCGGCTTTTCCGCGCCTTCCGCCGCGTCGCCTAACTGAACGTAGGGGCCGTAGCGGCCCGCCTTCAGGTAGACCGGCAGACCGCTGGCCGGATCGTGGCCGAGAGCCTCGGGCCCGCGCGCGGCGGTTTGGAGGATCTCCATCGCCCGCTCCACGGTTAACTCGTCCGG
>CAYOPA010000733.1:0-1994 GCA_964405625.1 uncultured Bryobacterales bacterium | reverse complement strand
CGGCGGGTGCTGGCGGAGATCGCCGCCGAGTCGGAGCCGAATTGGCCGTTGCGCTTGGGCTGGGCATTTGGCGTGGCTTTGCTCGCCGTCGGCCTGAATTCGTATTGGCCCAAAGCGGAGCGGCTGGATCTGACCCGGATCGAGCTGCCGGCTCCGGTCTCGCCCCCGGCGTTCGCCTACAGGCTCACGCCGCCACGGCCCCAACCGGCCAAGTCCGTCAAGCCAGCGAAGCGGAACCCTTCGCTGGAAGCATCGGATATCGAGGTGGTCGGTTCGACCGCCGACGGCGTGATGCTCCGCCTTGCCTCCACCGACCCGGGCATCGTTCTGTACTACTTCCTCGAGAACCCTGGAGATTGACTCATGCTGCAACGATTCCTTCTGTTTGCTATCGCGTTGGTGCTGATCCCGATTGCGCCGACTCAAGAGCCCAAGACCGAGGCGCCGGACAAGGCGGAGCCAAAGGCGCCGCTGGAAACCAAGATCTTTCGGGTACATCACGTGATCCCGCACGAGATTCCCCCGCTCTTTAGCCCGGGCCCCATCCGATTGATGCCCAGCGATAAGTTGGGCGTCATCTCCGTGACAGGAACCAAAGAACAGTTGACTTGGGTCGAAGCAGAGATTCGCAAGCTGGAAGAGTACGAAGCGGCCAGGAAGTCGTCGGCTCCGAAGGAAGGCCCCAGCAGCATGGATCTGCATGTCTACTACATCGGAGTTGGGGTCGAGGGACGCCAAATTCCTGCTGACAGCCGGCTAAGCACGGTAGTCGAACAATTGCGCCGGAGCTTCCCGTACGACGACTACAAGCTGGTCGTCAGCTACATGGTGCGTGCAGCCGTCTGGGATGCGCCAGTGCGCGTCACAGGCGTCATGCCGAACCTCGCGCCGGACCCGGACGGTAAACTCGCCCCGCACCGGAGCAGCTACGGGCTATCTTTCAAGTTCAGAGGCTTTATGGATCGGCCGGATCATCGAGCGGCGGTGATCCGTGACTTGGGGGCGGAGTGGACAATCGCCGTCCCATCGAACAATGCACACGGGTACGAGAATTCGACGGTCTCCTTGTCGTCCGGTGTCGATCTGCCTGAAGGCAAGCTCGTGGTGTTAGGCAAAGCGGGCGTGCCCGGCAACGACACGGGCATCTTTCTCGTCTTGGAAGCGCGAGCCGTGGAGTAACCCACACCCAGCGATTGCTAGGGCGCTCCGAGCCGACCTTGCCGCTCGCGGGGCGGCGGGACCGGAGCCAGACCGCTTGCCGTCCGCGGGGAACGACAGCGGCATCTTCGTCGTGCTGGAGGCGCGGCCGGAGATCATCGCGGAGTAGCCGGCCGCGGCCGGAACTTTCACGGACCCCGCCGCGTCTTTGCCTACACGGCGCTTGGGCTAAAATACGAGGGAGCGCCCGCGTTCGCCCCCTATCCTCCATGTTAGATACTCTCCTAGCCAAAGTTTTTGGCAACAAGCACGATCGCGACGTGAAGCAGTTGCAGCCTCGCGTCGAAGCGATCAACGCGCTTGAGCCTGCGATCTCCGCCCTCACCGACGAGCAGCTCCAGGCCAAAACGCCTGAGCTCAAGAAGCGTTTGGAGAACGGCGAGACGCTCGACGACATCCTGGAGGAAGCCTTCGCCGTCTGCCGCGAAGCCGGCAAGCGCGCGCTTGGCATGCGGCACTACGATGTCCAGCTCATCGGCGGCATCGTGCTCCACGAGGGCAAAATCGCTGAGATGAAGACCGGCGAGGGCAAAACGCTGGTCGCCACGTTGGCCGTCTACCTCAACGCGCTCGCCGGCAAGGGCGTCCACGTCGTCACCGTTAACGACTATCTCGCTCGTCGCGACGCCGAGTGGATGGGCAAGCTGTACACGTTTCTCGGGCTGAGCGTGGGTGTGATCGTCCACGACATCAGCGACCAGGAGCGCATCGACAGCTACAAGGCCGACATCACCTACGGCACCAACAACGAGTTCGGCTTCGACTACCTGCGCGAC
>CAYOPA010000732.1:0-1997 GCA_964405625.1 uncultured Bryobacterales bacterium | reverse complement strand
ATCTCGCATGTTGTCAAAGAAAAAGCGCTCCACCAAGAAGCACGTTAAGCAGCGGTACCACCTCGGGGAAAAGAACGTTCGTTCGTTTCCTGCGCCAGCGAAGAGCAGCCGCGTCTACTATGACGACACGGTGCCCGGCTTCGGGCTGCGCGTGACCTATCGAGGTACGCGGAGCTGGGTCTTAAATTACTACGCGCCCAGTGGCTACGAAAGGCGTCTGACGATTGGCCGGTGGGCGGTTTGGACCGCGGGGGCCGCACGCGAGCAGGCGAAGCTCCTGAAGCGTCGCATCGACCTGGGCGAAGATCCCCTGGCTCAAAAACAAGAGAAGCGCAGAGGGGAGACGTTCGCCGACTTGTGCGCGGAGTGCCTGGACGTTTACGCCGTTCGGAAGCGCGACGGCGGGGCCGGGGATCGGCGGTTTCTGGAGGTCGAAGCGCTGCCCGTGAGGCGGCGTCTGGAGGTCCGGGACATTACGCGGGCCGATGTGATCCGCCTACTCGATAAGCAGGCGGCAGAGGCTCCGGTGAGCGCTCGGAGGCTGCATTCGGTGCTACGGAAGGTGTTCTCGTGGGGCGTGGAGCGCGGCCTACTGGAGGTGAGCCCGTGCCTGTACGTGAAAGCTCCAGGCGGTAAGCAGCATGCTCGGGATCGAGTGCTGACGCTCGATGAGTGCACGGAGCTGTGGCGCGGATTCACGGTGGGCGGCTGGACAACGCACGGCGTGGTGACGGCGGCGCGGTTGGTGCTGGTGACGGCGCAGCGACCGGGCGAGGTCTGCGGTGCGGCTTGGGCCGAGCTCGACTTCGACGAGAAGGTCTGGACGATTCCAGCCGCGCGAACCAAGAACGGCCGGACGCATCGGGCGCCGTTGACCAGGACGGCTCTGGAGCTGCTGGCAGAGGCGCGGCGCCACCAGGAAGCGGCCGGGAAGCTGAGCCGGTGGGTGTTCCCGAGTCCGCGGGGGATCAGCCGATTGCAACGATGGCGCTGAGCCATGCGATCCGCCGGCGCTTGGAGTTGCCTACAGACGACCAGGCGCGGCTGGCGATCAAGAAGTTTACGCCTCATGACATGCGAAGGACGGCGGCCTCACAGATGGCCGCGCTGGGCGTGCAGCGTACGGCGCTGGGCGAGATCCTGAACCACACCGCGGCGGGCGTCACGGCCGCTGTTTACGACAAGTACCGCTACTTTCCCGAGATGCGGGCCGCGCTGGATCTGTGGGACCAGACGCTGCGGCAGGCGATCGGCAAGGACGGCGAATGACAGATGAGACTAAAGAGGCAGTGTCAACCATTTTGTGTAAACGACATCCTCATACCGTTGCGTGAGCAAGCCCCTCGCAGAGGGCCGCCCGCCCTCGCGCGGGGGTGCGCGGCGCGGCCGGCTCGATCATCGCGCCTCCGCCTTCGCCATGCGCTCGGGCCACAGGATCTCAAAGTGGTGCAGCGCCGCCCGCCAGCCTGTGACGAAGCGCCACTTCTTCGAGACGTTGCCGATCACCAGAAACAACAGTTTCCGCGCCGCCTCCTGGGTCGGAAATGAGCCCCGCGTCTTGGTCGCCTTGCGCCGCGAGCGGTGCGGCGATTCCACCGCATTCGTCGTAGACAGGCGCATTCGTCGCATACAGGATCCGCCGCCCGCCTCGCGCGGAAACGCAAACAGCGGCCGGATGCGCTCCCAGTCGCGGCGCCAGATGCGGCTCACCGGCGGATACGCCGCCCGCCACTTCGCCTCGAATGCTTCGAGCACGGCCTCGGCCGCCGATTCCGTCGCAGCGCCGTAGATCCGCTTCAGATCCGCCGCCACGGCCTTGCGCTGCTTCCAACCGACATATTTCAGACTCGCGCGTACTCAATGTACGATGCACAATGTACGATGCACAACTGCGCCGTCGCCTGCGGATAGACCGCTTCGATGGCTTCGGCAAAGCCCGCCAGCCCGTCGACGCAGAAGAACAGCACGTCCTCGACGCCGCGGTTGTGCAACTCCGT
>CAYOPA010000731.1:0-1999 GCA_964405625.1 uncultured Bryobacterales bacterium | reverse complement strand
CCCAGCTGCCGATCGTCTGCTTCGCGCCGGCGGGCTCACGCGACGAAGCCGAGCTGGAGGCCATTCGCGACGCCGTGTTTCGCTCCGGCGAGGCCTGGATCTCGACCACCCGGCTGGGCGGAGAACGTGCGGCGCTGCGGGCTTGCGTCACGAATTTCCGGACAACGCAGGCCGATGTCGATCGGCTGATCGCTTGCCTGTCGCGCGCCCTTGCCGGTCAATGAGTGGACGCCGAGGCCGTTGCGGTGCTTAAGTAAGCGAAAAGCAGGCTGGAAACACGGGTATGGGAAGAGATGAATTTCAGTCCCTGGTGGACGACGCTTGGGAGCGAATCCCGGAAGGCTTTCGCGAGAAGTTTTCCAACGTTGCCGTCTTCGTCCAAGATGAGCCGAGCGCCGAGCACTTGAGCTCGACTGGGACGCCCGACGGCCACACGCTGCTGGGGCTCTACCAGGGCGTCCCGCTCGATCGCCGCGGCTGGAACTACACCATGGCGATGCCCGATCAAGTGACGCTGTTCAAGGGGCCGATTGAGCGGTCCGCCCGGTCGCCGCGCGAAATACCGGGCATCATCTACGACACGCTGTGGCATGAGCTGGCCCATCACCTGGGGATGTCGGAAGACGAGGTGCGAGGCGCCGAGCGCCGCCGCGCCGAACGTGATTAGCCGTGAGCCGTAAGCCGTGAGCGCGCGGCAAGAATCGATATCTGTGATACGATCAGCGCTCTCGCGTTCGTCCCGGAGAACAGATCGTGTTCCAACCCAATCGCAGACAATTCCTGGCCGCCGCCGGAGGGCTGGCCGCCGTTGCGGCGCTTCCAGCGCAGCAGGTCAAGCCGGTCCGCGTCGGCTTGGTCGGCCTGGGCAACCGCGGCGGCTCGCTGTTGCGGTCGCTGCTGCGCCTGCCCGGCGTCGAGATCCCGGCGCTGTGCGACATCAACGAAGAGCACTTGGCGCGAGCCCAGCAGCGCGCCGTGGAGGCGGGCCGCGAAAAGCCGGCGGGCTACTCTTCCGGGTCCGAGGACTTTCGCCGTCTCGTCGAGCGCAACGACCTCGACGCCGTCATCAACGCCACGCCCTGGCAGTGGCACACCCCCATCTCCGTCGCCGCCATGAAAGCCGGCAAGTACGCCGCCACCGAGGTTCCGGCGGCGACCACTCTGGAAGAGTGCTGGGAGCTGGTCGAGACCTCCGAGCAGACCGGCAAGCCCTGCATGATGCTCGAAAACGTCAACTACTTCCGCAACGCGCTGGCCGTGCTCAACATGGTGCAGCGAGGAATGCTGGGCGAAATCCTGCACTGCGAGGGCGGCTACCAGCATGACGTGCGGCGGGCGCTGGTCAACGACCAGGGCGACCTGAAGTGGCGCGGGACCTACCAGGTCGAACGGCGCGGCAACGACTACCCGACCCATCCGCTGGGGCCGATCGCTTGGTGGACCGACATCAACCGCGGCGACAAGTTCAGCTACCTCACCTCGATGAGCAGCAAAGCGCGCGGAATGAACAACTACGTGCGCAAGCGGGTCGGTCCCGACCACCCCAACGCGACGCGGGAGTTCGCCAAGGGCGACATCAACACCACGCTCATCCGCACCGAAAACGGCGTGACCATCACGCTCTACTACGATACGGTGCTTCCCCGCGCCTACGACCTGATCTTGCGCATCCAGGGCACGGAAGGCATCTATTCGGGCACGCTCGACAAGATCTACATCGAGGACGTGAGCCCCAAGGCGCACGAGTGGGAATCGATGGACAGCTACTACGAGCGCTACGACCACCCGCTATGGAAGGCGCTTAATTCCGACGCCGAGGGCATGGGCCACGGCGGCGCGGACTACCTCACCCTGCATCAGTTTCTGCGCGCGGTGCGCAAGGGAACGCAGACGCCGATTGACGTGTGGGATTCGGCTGCCTGGAGCGCCATCATGCCGCTTTCGGAGCAAAGCGTGGACGCCCGCAGCGCGCCGGTCGACTTCCCGGACTTCACGCGCG
>CAYOPA010000730.1:0-2004 GCA_964405625.1 uncultured Bryobacterales bacterium | reverse complement strand
CTCAGGTACCGGTCGGGCTCCGGCGCGGCGAGCGTCACTTGCTCTTGGAGCCCGGCCGGCCCGCCGATGTCGCCCAGCGCCCAAGCCAGCGCCAGGCAGAACCCGACGGCTTTGACCGCCACTTGCAGCAGGTTGATCCAGGCGCTGCCCCACAGGCCTCCGGCGGTGAAGTAGATCGTCACGATCACGCCGCCAAGAGCGCATCCCCAGCGCCGATCGAGCCCGGCCACGACCTCAAGCACCAGCCCCATGGCGGTCAACTGTCCGGCCAAAATCGCGAGCGCGCCCAGCCACAGAATGCCCGCCGTCAGCAGCCGGACGGCCCGGTTGTAGCGCAGCTCCAGGTAATCGCCGACCGTGTACAGGTTGTAGACCGTCGAGGCGCGGTAAATGCGGGGACCGATAACGAAGGCTAGAACCAGCGAGCCCAGCCCGGCCGAGCCGACCCACCACCAGGCCGACAGACCGTGCTCGTAGCCCAGTTGGGCCGCTCCCACTGTTGTCCCGGCGCCCAGGTTGGCGGCCAAGAAAGTGGAGAACAGCAGCGGCGTGTTCAGGCGCCGGCCGGCGACAAAGAAATCTCCGGCGGAGCGCACCCGGCGCGACAACAGCAGGCCCAGCAGCCCGAGCAACGCAGCGTAGCCGAGGATAAACGCGAGCATTGCCTTCGGACCATGATCCCGTGCCAAAGCCGTCGGAGCAACTTGTGGCGGCAGGCCTGGGGGCCCGCGCCACTGGCAATCAACGGTTTCTTCATGTTTTCGTAACCAACCCGCTGCCATTGTCAGACAGGATGAGGGAAGTGTTGCTTAACCAGAAAATGCTCCGACTCCTCGGCCTGCTTGCCGCCTTCGCTGTCGGCGCCGTCGCCGAAGATCCCGCTGACGCCCTGCGGATGAACCAAATCCAGTCGCTCGGCAGCCACAACAGCTACAAGGAAGCCATCGACCCGTCGCTGTGGAAGCTGCTCGAACAGGAGCAGCCGGGACGATTCAAGGGTCTGGAATACAGCCATGCGTCGATGACCGAGCAGCTCAACCTCGGCCTGCGCAAGCTGGAGATCGATGTGGTCCATGACCCGGAGGGCGGTCGCTTCGCCAAGCCCTTCGGCCTGGAGATGGTGGCCAAGGCCGGGCTGCCCGCCGGGCCCGCGTTCGATCCCGACGGCATGATGACCAAGCCGGGGCTGAAGGTGCTGCATGTGCCCGACATTGACTTTCGCACTAACGCTTACACCTTCCAGCAGGCGCTGGGCGAGCTGAAAAGCTGGTCCAAAGACCATCCGCGTCACCTGCCGGTCGTGGTGATGATGAACGCGAAGGAAGGCGGGATCGACCGTCCGGGATTCACCCAATGCCTGCCCTTTGACAAGGCGGCCTTCGACGCCTGGGACGTCGAGTTCCGCAACGTTTTCCCGTTGGAGATGCTCATCGTCCCGGATGACGTGCGCGCCGGCTACCCGACGCTCGAAGCCGCGGTGCAAGCGCATGCCTGGCCGACGCTGGGCTGGGCGCGCGGGCGCTTCCTGTTCGTGCTCGACGAATCCGGCCCGAAGCTGGAGATCTACGCGGACGGCCACCCGTCGCTCGAAGGCCGGGTGATGTTCGTCAACGCCGAGGAAGGCCGGCCGGAAGCGGCCTTTCGGGTGATTAACAGCCCGGACAAGAGTTTTCAGCAGATCCAGCACTTGGTGCGGTCCGGCTACATTGTCCGCACCCGCGCCGATGCGGACACCAGGGAAGCTCGCACCGGCGACTACAGCCGCCTGTGGGCGGCGCTGGCCAGCGGAGCGCAGTACATCAGCACGGACTACTACTACCCGAATCCGGATTTTGGGACGGGCTACAAGGTTAGCCTGCCCGGCGGCGGCGCGGGGCGTTGGAATCCGCTGTTGCTGCCGACGCAGAGGCCGTTGCCGGAGCTCAAGCCGTAACGCCGTTGGAGCAAGGAGCCGCCCAGGTTTACCTGGGCGGCTCCTTGGAGTTTCCACATCTGGATCAGGCG
>CAYOPA010000729.1:0-2007 GCA_964405625.1 uncultured Bryobacterales bacterium | reverse complement strand
CATAGCCGGTCTGGTGCGGCAGCCCCTCGCGCGCCGAGCGCAGAAAGACGCCGGAGTTGCCGTCGGCGGCCGTCTTGAATTCGAGCTTGAGGTGAAAGTCGCTGAAGCTCGCCGTCGTCCCCAGCCAGCCGTAGCCGCCGGAGACGCCCTTGATGACGCCGTCGCGAAACGTCCAGTTGGTCTCGCCGTGCCACTCCCAACCGGTTTCACTCTCGCCGTCCCAGAGCAGAATCCAGCCGCTTTCGAGCTCCTGCTGGGTGAGCGTGTTGTGCTGCTGCGCCGACAGCGTGACGGCGAGCAGGAGAAAAGCGATCAGAGCCTTCATGGCCATACAGTTTCGCGCAACCAACCAGGAAGAAGCCATAACCAACGTTCTTTCCCCAGCATTTTCCAATCCAGAAATGAGCCTGAAGCGGGGAAAGGGGTCGAGGGGAAGGGGCGGGCTAAGTCCAATACTGCTCATTTCATCACCTGAATGCGTCGAGAAAAGTCGACGCGTCTGGCGCCCGCGGGGCCTCGCGGGCGCAACGGGACGTTTCTCATCTTGCGTTTGACGCCGCTGCAGAGACGAGCTCTCGAGTTGCTGGCGGCGGATCTGTCGGTCTAGTCAGAATCGAAGCCCCACCATTGCCATAACTAATTGAAAGTACGGATAGTTGCGCTCACACTCGAGCAGAAGTTCGGGCTAGTGGGGCGGACATTGCTGCCGCCCTTTGGCGCTGCTTGGCCTCGACCTGGGCGTCAAGGCGGCAGGCGTGGACGGCGGCGCTACGGGGCGCCTCTAACGCCGTTTCGGAGCCGCGACTCCCAACCAATCCAGCAGCTCGCGCTCCGTGACTGGTACGTTGGCGATCCGCAGCGCTTCCGGCGTCCCCGCCGCTTCAAACGCCGCGCCGGCAAAACTGGCGTCAAACCCCGGCGCCGCATTGTGAGCCAGAACCTCCCCGTCCGTCCATAGCGTGGACGCGGCCCGAAAACCGCCGGCCTTCTGGAAGTGGGGGATGAAGAATCTCTCGGCCAGCTCGTCATCCGAGCCCGTGTCGAGTTGGTTGAAGTCGACCGCGAGCCGCACCGGGCCGCTGACCAGAGCGCGAGCGACGGCGCACCAAGGTCCGGCCTCGCCGAAGCAGACCAGGTTGATCTCCGGCGTCTCAAACCGGCCGCGGGCGTACGTCACAGCCAGAACGATGTCGAGAATTCGGTTTGCCGTGTCGGTGCGTTCGAAGGTGGTGAAGAAGCGCTCGGCGTACTTGCCGGCTCCGGCGATGTCGCGCGGCTCGATGGAGCGGCCGGTCTGGTAGGCGTCGATGGCTAGCACCGGCGCCCCGGCGGCCAACAGCTCCGCCACGAATCCCGTGCGGCTGACGCTGGAGGAGAGCGTCCACGCCGCGCCTTCCGGGTGGATCAGGAGCGTCGGCTTAACCGCAGCCGCCACGCGGGCCGGTCGCAGCAGAATCCCTGGGATCCGCTCCCCCTTGCCGCCGCGGCCAAACGCGACCTTCTCGCCATTGGGCAGCTCTTCCAGCATCTCCGAGGCGAGCTCGTCCGCCTCGGGCTCGAATGCCATGGTCGCGTAGGCCAGCCCCTCGCGGAACGTCTCCCGCGCCCTGGCCAGCGTGCCGGAGTCGGTCGGCTTCAGTGCAGCGATGCGGCGGTCGGCCTCGGCGATGCGTTGCCCCACGAAGGTTTTCTGGTCGACCGCTCCGGGCGGAAGAGTGCGGTTCCACAGCGCAATCAAGTCGGACGGATTGTCGGGCGTGAAGCGCTGCTCGGCAAAGTGAGTAGGGTCGTCATCTCCCAATATGACCTTCCCGAAAAAAGCGTACATCGCTTCGCGGCTGCCCAAGTGATAGTTGTGGGGCGAGTCGAACTGCTTGACCTCGACGGCCTCGCCGCGGCCCATCAGGTCGTAGATGCGTTGGATGGCCGGAAATTCCACGCGCGGCACATTACGCGTCCAGTCGCCGGTGGCGGCCACCAGTAGCATCGGGCGCGGGAAGGAGAGCG
>CAYOPA010000728.1:0-2008 GCA_964405625.1 uncultured Bryobacterales bacterium | reverse complement strand
TCAGCTTCGCGGCGGCGCTGGAGTCCGGCAACACCTTTGGCGTGCAGTTCCACCCGGAAAAATCGAGCGTCGTCGGCCAGCAGATCGTGAGGAATTTTCTGGCATGTTGACCAAGCGCATCATCCCCTGCCTGGACGTGAAAGCCGGCCGCGTGGTCAAGGGCGTGAATTTCGTCGGGCTACGCGACGCCGGCGACCCCGTCGAGCTGAGCGACCGCTACAACCTCGACGGCGCCGACGAGCTGGTCTTTCTCGATATCACCGCCTCCAGCGACCGTCGCGACATCATGATCGACGTGGTCGAGCGTACGGCTCGCAAGGTCTTCATTCCGCTGACCGTGGGCGGCGGTATTCGAGTCGTGGCCGACGCCCGCAAGATCCTGGTGGTCGGCGCGGACAAGGTGTCGGTCAATACGGCCGCGGTGCATCGGCCCGAGCTGATTACGGAGCTCTCCGAGGAGTTCGGCGCGCAAGCCACGGTACTGGCGATCGACGCCCGCCGCAGCGGTCCGGGGAAGTGGAACGTCTTCATCTACGGCGGCCGCGAGGACACCGGCCTCGACGCGGTGGAGTGGGCGCGGCGGGCCGAAGAGTTGGGTTGCGGCGAGATTTTGCTGACTTCGATGGACGCCGACGGCACGCAGGCCGGCTTTGACTGCGAGCTGACCCGCGCCGTCTCCCGCGCCACCACCATCCCGGTGATCGCCAGCGGCGGGGGCGGCAAGCCCGAGGATTTCGTGCGCGTGCTGACCGAGGGTGAGGCCGACGCCGCGCTGGCCGCCTCGATCTTCCATTACGGGACGTTCACGGTGGACGACCTCAAGGAGGTCCTCGACAAAGAGGGGATCGCGGTGCGTCCGCAGGCGCGGGTGGCGGCGGAGTAGTGGCGCAAATGGCTGCGGGCCTGGAGTTTCCACGGATGATGTGGCGCACGGCTTCGCCGTGCAGTCGGGCCTGCGGCCCGACCCTGGAGTCTCCACATTTCACTCAGGCCCCCGCCGGACATGTAGCGCAGGCGCCCACGCCTGCCGCCTCGACCCCCAGGTCGAGGCCCGTCGCCCATCAGCCGCCGCTTCTGGTAGCGCCAGCGTGTGATCGCGGCAACGTCGTCGATACGCGACGACGCGGCACGGCTGGAGCCGCGCGCCACACTCCCTCCTTCCCCGGACTGAAGTCCGGGGCTACCACAATGGGTTGACCGCAGAGACGCCCCAGGTTTTTTGATGCCGCATCTGTTCTACGATCTCGACTTTACCGTCTCCGTCTTCGTTGTCTTCGAAGGCAAGGTGCTGCTGGTGCATCACCGCAAGCTCGGCCGCTGGCTGCCGGTCGGCGGCCACATTGAGATCGGCGAGGACCCCGAGCAGGCGGCTTACCGCGAAACGCTGGAAGAGAGCGGCTTGCGGATTGACCTGCTCGGCCCCCGCCCGCCGCGCGATTTTCCAGGGACGAAAATCCTCACCGCGCCCAGCTTTCTGGACGTGCACGACATCCATGGCGACCATCGCCACATCGGCATGATCTACTTCGCCCGGGCCCGCGGCGCCGAGCTGCGCTTGGCTGAGCAGGAGCATCACGCCATCCGCTGGTTCACGCCAGAGGAGCTCGTTGACCCCGAATACGCCGTCGACGAAGCGATCCGCTTTTACGCCGAGGCGGCTCTGGCTGCCGTCCTAGAGAACAACTCATGATTATTCCGTGTATTGATTTGCAGGACGGCAAGGTCGTCCAACTGGTGCAAGGGCGCGAAAAGGCCCTGGAAGGCGATTCGCCGGACCGTATGCTGGAAAAGTTCGCCGCCTTCGGGGTCATCCAGGTGATCGACCTGGACGCGGCCATGGGCAAGGGGTCGAACGATGCGATCGTGCGCGAGCTGACCGGCAAGGCGGTCACGCGGGTCGGCGGCGGCGTGCGGACGCCGGAGCGGGCCGCTGCGTTGATCGCGGCCGGCGCCTCTAAGGTGATCGTCGGCACGGCCGCTTTCGCCGGCAACGGCATCAACGAGCCCT
>CAYOPA010000727.1:1169-2016 GCA_964405625.1 uncultured Bryobacterales bacterium | reverse complement strand
TTCAGCCCAGCCCTCTCGAGAATTGCCAAGAGCCGCGCGTACACGATGCCGTATCCATAGTTCAACAATGAATTCATCAGGTCCCGCGCGCCCTTGCGCACGCGCCCGTCAAACGGAACCCGGGATCGCACCAGCAGCCGCAACGCCCCCCAGTAGGCGCCGGCGCCCTGTCCCTCCGCCGCAAACAGCCGGTTCCGCTCCAGGTCTCGGTCGCACTCCTGGCCAAAAGTGCGCGCCCGGACATCCGCCGCCAGCCGAGAAAGCTCTTCGCAGGCAGCATCCGCCGCTCCCAAATACGCTGGGTCAACCCGCTGACGGTACTTGCCGAAATAGCGCAAAAGGTTGCGCTGGTTCATTAGCTTGGCAGCCACGATTGTCCTGGCGAGCTCCAAGCCCTGCGGCGATTCCGCCAGCCGCACCTGCGCAAGGGACAGATGATGCAACGGCGCCTCGCTAGGGCCAATTCGAGCCGCGGGTCGACCGTCGCGGCCGAGGATGTGTATCGAGATGCTTCGACGCGCCGTTTCTGTGATCAAATCGCCGGAGATCGACCCGGCCGGCTCCAACATGGTGATGTGCCGCAACAGTCTTGCCGGCTCGACGTAGCAGCAGCCGCTGGCCTCTGCGGCCCAAGAAGACGCCGGGCTCGCTGATAACCACCTCCGCCATCTCCAGGCGCCGCTTTTCGTATTCCTTACGGCGCGCCTCCCTGGCCTGGAGCGCATCTTTGGGCGCCGGCCTGGAGCGCCGCCGGGGGGTCTTGCTCTGAATCGGTTTGGCTGCGCGTTCCAAAACGGCTTCGGCCCAGGCTCGATTCTCGCTTTTCGAGGCGATGACCGTACTCGAG
>CAYOPA010000727.1:0-1159 GCA_964405625.1 uncultured Bryobacterales bacterium | reverse complement strand
CGTTGCGCACCACTTCATCCAGATTGGCCGCCAACAAGCGCAGCGCTTCGTCGCGTGACGTTCTTTCGCGACGGATTGCGCGGGAGAGCTCTTCGGCCAGCACGGCGTCCAAGTGCAGCCGCTGCTCCTCCGCGGCTACCGGGCCGTAGTATTGGTTCCACCCGGCCAACGACTCCACCAGCCCCGACAAGCGGTCCGCCAACGCCGGCCGTCGCGCCCGCAGCTTCTCTCGCAGCCCCTCGGCCGTTTGGCTCAGGCGAGCAGGGCTCACACGGCGCCGACCGTTCTGGAAATACTGGCCCAGGAAGAGAAAGCCGTCCCGGTCCGATGTCAGCGTTCGGGAGTCGCTGTTGAAACGCAGGAACAGGTTGTCGCGCAGGAACGCCTCGGCCTGCTCCAGCGCCCGCCATGCCCGGTTGCGGTCGCCGTCCAGCACCAGGATGTTGTCGGAATACCGCACCCAAGAAGAGCCGGACTCCTCCAGCATGCGATCAAAATCCAACAGGTAGACGTTCGAAAGTAAGGGAGACAGCGGGCTGCCCTGCGCTATTCCCCGCTCGGAGTCCACCCAGCCTCGGCGCGAAGTCGCCCCGATATGCAGGTACATCCCCAGCAGGCGCAGAATCTGGGGTTCCCAAACGACCTCTCGAACTTTGTCGAGCAAAAGGCCGCGATCGATGGAGTCGAAGAAGTTGTCGATGTCTCCGGCGGCGACCTGGCGGGCGCCTTTTTGGAGGCAAAACTCGACTCGCTTGACGGCATGCTGCGCGCCGGAGCCCTTGCGGTAGGCGTAGCTGTGCGGCAGGAACTGCTTCTCAAATATGGGCTCGAGCAGGCGATGCAGGACGGTGAGGACGACGCGGTCCTCGGGGACAAGCAGGGAAATCGTGCGGTCTTCGTTGCGGCCGGGCTTGGGAAGCGCGATTAAAGCCGCGGGCTCGGGGATGTAGGTTTCAGCGGCCAAGTGGCCGGCCAGCCGTTCCAGGTTCATAATCGTGTACACACTCGGCCTGTCCTCCACCCGTTGGGCCGCCACGAGCAATCGAACGCACCAGTCGGGCGTCAGTTCGTCTACCAGGCCCGCCTGCATGACGAGCAAGCTGACGATATCACGTCCAGCAGCTCGCAGCGCGGCGGTCACCAGCTCGTGATGCCGAGC
>CAYOPA010000726.1:0-2018 GCA_964405625.1 uncultured Bryobacterales bacterium | reverse complement strand
CCCCTCCGCCGCCGCCCCCTCCGCCGCCGCCGGTGACGAGTAGTTTCGTCGTCGAGTGGGACGTGGCCAATTCGTGGAACACCGGCTATACCGCGGCGATTCGGATCTTCAACAATTCCGGCGCGCCGCTTTCGGGCTGGACGCTGGGCTTTGACCTGGGAGGCCAGATCACGAGCCACTGGAGCGCCAATCTGACCGGCGCGGGGACATCCCGCACCGCCACGCCGCTGTCCTGGAATTCGACGATCCCGGCCGGAGGGATGGTGAGCTTCGGTTTCAACGGCGGCTTTCAGGGATCTCTGCCGGAGCCCTCGGCCTGCGTGCTCAACGGCTCGCCGTGCTTCTTCACGGGAACCTCGGCGGAACCGCCGCCGCCGGCTGAGCCCGAGCCGCTGCGGATCTCGATCGTATCGCCGCTGCCCGGCTCAACGGTCAGCAATGTGACGGCGATCGTGGCGCAGGTGCAGGGCGCCGGCGTCGAGCGGGTTGAATTCCGTGTTGATGGCGCACTGGTAGGCTCGGACACAACCGCGCAGTACTCTTACGACTGGCTTACGACCACGGTCAGCCCCGGACAGCGCGTGTTGACCGCACAAGCGTTCGCGGGCTCGGAAAGCGCCATGTCGCAGAGCGTTACGGTAACCGTTGCTGCTCCTCCTCCGCCCCCCACCGGCGGCGAAGAGGGCTTCCTGTCGATGTCGGGCTCGACCATGGTTGACTCCGAAGGCAACCCGGTACGGCTGACGGGGCTGAACTGGTTCGGCTTTGAGACGGGTAATCGGGTAGTGCATGGGTTGTGGTCGCGCGACTACCGCAGCATGTTGGCGCAGGTGCGCGGCATGGGCTTCAACGCGCTACGCATCCCCTGGAGCAACGCGATCTTGGAACCCGGCTCCGTCTCCAATAGCATCACTTTCTCCGGCGCCGACCCCTTTGACGGCCGTTCGCCCATGAACCAGCCCCTCCAGGGCAGGACCACGATGGAGATCCTGGACCTGGTCATTGAAGAGGCCGGGCGTCAGGGCTTGAAAGTCATTCTCGACAACCACTCGCGCAAGCCGGACAACTATCTGGCCGAAGGCCTGTGGTACCAGCCCGATTTTCCGGAGAGCCGCTGGATCTCCGACTGGGTGACGATGGCGCAACGCTACCGTAACAATCCGACGGTTGTCGCCTTCGATCTGCACAACGAGCCGCACTTCGAGGCCTCCTGGGGCGGCGGAGGCGCCACGGACTGGGCGGCCGCGGCCGAGCGCGCCGCTGCCGCGATCCACGCCGTTCACCCGGAGGCGATTATGATCGTCGGCGGCGTGGAGCGCTACAACGGCTCCAGCTACTGGTGGGGCGGCAATCTGCGTGGTGTGCGGGACAGGCCGCTGACAATCAATCCGCAAAAGCTGCTCTACTCGGCCCACGACTACGGCCCGGAGGTCTTTGCCCAGCCCTGGTTCTCGGCTGCCGACTTTCCGAACAACCTGGTCCCGCTGTGGGACGAGACCTGGGGCTACATCCCCAGGGAGAACCTCGGCGGCGTCTTCATCGGCGAGTTCGGCATCAAGAATCAGACCGCTTTCGGAGGCCGCGCCCTGCAGTGGATCCAGTCGCTGATGGCGTACATGGGCGGCTCGTCGTCGTGGACGTTCTGGTGTTTGAACCCGAACTCGGGCGATACCGGCGGGATCCTGCAGGACGACTGGGTCGGCGTGCAGCAGTGGAAGCTGGATCTGTTGACGCCCTACCAAGCGCCGCAGTTTCCGGCTCAGCCCTGACGGCGATCCTTTTCACTTGGCGGATCGGTCCGCCTCATGCAGAGCGGGGGAGGGGAAGAATGTCTCCCCCCCCGCTCCCTTCTCCGCTCAGGCGCTGTCTCGAGGTTCCGCGCGGAGCCTCCTCACGCCGCTAACAGGGCCGAGAGCCCCATCCATGGATCAAGAGTACCGGTTTGCGGCTACTGATCTTGAGCTTAGCGGCGAGCGTTTAGTCCGCAAGTCCCACCCGCGTCAACCACTTAGCCAGCA
>CAYOPA010000725.1:1131-2020 GCA_964405625.1 uncultured Bryobacterales bacterium | reverse complement strand
GGGCGGACGTTTAGAAGAGTGAAGTTGGAAGAGTGAAGAGTGAAGGGGCGCTTTGCGGTGGGAGCTATGGAGTGCGATCAGCTTGCTGTCGCTCTCGCGGCGAGAAGCTTGCTTCCGCCGCAAGACCGTCCAACTGAGTTGCCGAAGTTCTACCCGTATTGATTCTCATCTTCGCTAGACTACGAAATGTCGGTACATACTGGAGTCGGGCAAAGGGCCCATCAGGAATCGCGATGATGGCAGATAAGGTAAAGATGGCCAGGGAAGCGACCCGAAATAGGCTCCGTGAAGCAGGGGTCCCTCCAGAGGTCTGGAATCGACCAGACTTGACGCTCAGTGAAGCTAACGAATTATTGAAGTCAAAACGCGTGGAAGCCCGAGTGATAGCGGAGTTGGAAGCGCGGGGAGATCCACCTCAAAAATCTGGGGGCTTCCGTTGTGCCGATGTCGGCGAGACTGACGAGTCGATTGAAACCGTGGGAGAATCTCATTATATGGAGGTACTACCCAGCATCTTCAACAGGCATCGGCTTGAGGGCGGAAACGTCGCATTGGGATGGGCGGTACTGGTGCCCGAACCGGAGAACGAATATCACCAGCGTGCTGTGGCCGTATACGTCGATGGCTTTAAGGTCGGCTACTTGGAGAAGTATACAGCTGGCAGGCTGCAAAAGTACATCCTTGCTATACAGGATAGGCATTCTGCTCGGGTTCGGTGTCCGGCAACGATGTTTACTGGAGATGCTGGATTCATCGGCGTCTTCCTACAGTTAAGGGAAAGAGACATAAAGTCGTTTTCGGGGCCCGTTGCAACAGGCTCTCGAAGGATAATTGAGGGTAGGAAATCTTCGCCCGAAATTCAGACCAACTCTTCCGGCACGGCGCTGGT
>CAYOPA010000725.1:0-1121 GCA_964405625.1 uncultured Bryobacterales bacterium | reverse complement strand
TTCGTTGATCTGCGGAATTTGTGCATTTTCGCTACTAGGCCAGTGTGCCGGAAGTACGAATCCGCGGGTGTCGATCCAGCCAGTGCGAGAGGGCTCCAACTCTAGCTATTTACAGCCCAACGAGAGCGCGCCCGTCCGACCATCAATGCCCACACCAGTACCGACAGCAATGCCTCGCGAGTTCACGGTAGGTGCAGTCTACCTATGTCGGCAGACGATCGAGCTTTTCAATCACCAACCAGGAGCCCCAGACCGTACACCGCTTAGACTCAGTCAGATCGCAATCAAGATCGAGGAGAGGCGCGGAGATTGGTTTCGAGTGATCGCCACAACGTACCGAAATGAACGGCTCCACATGTGGGTTTCAGAAAAGGAATTGCAGAGGCTAAATCCGCCGCAAATCAGCGAAGAGCGCATCCACGAATATCTTCCTCAAGCCCCGCCAACAACAGGGCAAAGACGCAGATAATGCTGGGTGCCCGTGGCACTTTGGTTTCGAATGATTAACCTGTAGTCAAGTCGGGGGGCTTTTTGTTTGAATCTGTGCGGGCGAGACGCCCCCCTTCGCTCAGGCTACGGAGGACAAGCCCGCACTCCCTTCTATCCACGTGGCCGCGCGACTTTGTTTTCTTTAGTGGCGAATGCGGTAGGCGGTGGCGCTGCCGACGATGGCTACGGCGACGCCGCGACCTTTGGTGGCCATGGCGCCGATGTCGGAGGTTTCGAGGCGCAGGTTGGCGAGGGCGTTGTAGCCTTGGGCGCGGGCGGATTCTTTCAGGCGCAAGGTGGCTTCGCGCCGGGCGCGATTCATGAGGGTTTCGTAGACGGAGATTTCGCCGCCGACGAACTTGATGAAGTAGGCGACGAGGTTCTTGAGGGCGTCGCTGGCGATGACGACTTCGCTGGTGACGAGCGTGCCGCCGGCGCGGGGGTCGGGGTTGCCGAGGAAGATCCTGATGTCGGTGGCAACGATGGCGGCGGTCTCCTGCTCACGCTTGGCAATGCGGCGGAAATGGGCCTGCTCGACCAGGGTGCCAGCAATGGCGCTCAGGAGAAGGAAGAGCAGTGGGCAGATGCATTGGCAGAAGTAGCCGAGCCCGCTGAGAATCGCATCGATGAGT
>CAYOPA010000724.1:0-2020 GCA_964405625.1 uncultured Bryobacterales bacterium | reverse complement strand
CCCTTGGCCCCCAAGGAGGCCGTTATTGCTGTATCCAAATCTCCTCCTGACTTGGCAAACGCCTCTTATGGATGTCCGGCCGCTGGAGCTTCCTCATCTTTTCCCAGAACCGCACGATTTCAGGGCTTCAACTGGTCTTGGGCGGCCTTCCGGCCGCCCCTACGCCGCCGCGTCCATCAGTCCGCGCAGCAGACCGGCGTTGTGCGGGGTCCGCAGCAACTCCAGGGCCCGCGCCTCGATCTGGCGGATGCGCTCGCGGGTGAGCCGGAACTCGCGGCCGATCTCTTGCAGCGTGTGCTCGCGTTCGCAACCAATGCCGAAACGCAGCCGCAGGATCTTCTCCTCGGTAGGCGACAGCGAAGCCAGCGCCGAGGCTGTCGCGGCGCGCTTCTCCTGCTCGGCCAGCCGGTAGGCCGGCGAGACCTCGCTGGTGTCGGTGAGCACGTCGCCGATCGTCGATTCGCCGTCGCGGCCCACGGGCAGGTCCAGCGAAACCGGGTCGCGCATCACCGAGCGAAGCTCGCGCACCTGCTCGATCGGCAGGTCGAGGGCGTCGCTGAGCTCGGCGTCGCTGGCCGGGCGTTGGAGCTCGGACTCCAACCGCCGGTAGGCGCGCTTGAGCTTGAGCAACTGCTCGTTGGTGTGGACGGGGATGCGCACCGTGCGGGCCTTGTCGGTCAAGGCGCGCGTCATCGACTGCTTAATCCACCAGTGCGCGTAGGTCGAAAACTTGAAGCCGCGGGTATAGTCGAACTTATCGACCGCGTGCATCAGCCCCATGTTGCCTTCCTGGATCAGGTCCAGGATCGGCAGGCCGCGATTGACATAGCGCTTGGCGACGGAGACGACCAGCCGCAGGTTGGACTCGACCAGCCGCGACTTGGCGGCCTCGGAGCGGCGGCGGCCCTGTACGACGGCCGCGTGGAGCCGTTGCTGGATCTGCTCGCTGATCCCGTAGGCTTCCCGCGGCGCCCCGCCGGTGTTGACGTATTGTTCCGCCCAGCTCTGCCACAACTCCAGCCGCAGAGGCATGGCGTGAATCGCCCGCGTCACACCGACCACCGCCCGACCCTGTCGCCAGCCGCCTTGCCCGGCCACCGCTTCGACCGCCGCCAGAGCGGTCTCGAACCCCTCAAACCGCTTCAGCCCGGCCGCCAGCCTCCGCGCGCGCGTCAGTTGCCCCCCGCTGCCCACGGACTCGAAGACCGTGCGAATCTTGGACCGCCGCGCCGCGATGTCGGCGCGCAACTCCACCAACTTGGCCCACATCCAGGGGCTGCGCGACATGTGTTTGCGTATGCTGTTCGCTCCGCCGGTCATCTGGCGCGCCAGACGCACTTCCTCCTCCTTGGTAAGCAGGCGATACTGGCCCATCTCGCCCAAGTATTGGCGCACGGTATCTTCGGCGGGCGAAGCCGCCAACAGGGCGGCGCTGCCGGAGTCATCCTCCGAATTGTCCAGGTCGTCCAATTCCAAGTCGGGGTCCAACAGCTCGGCGTCGGCGTCCATGGGAGGCTGGTTTGTTCTGGGCATGTCTATATTTTGTTCCGATGTTCAGCTTTGCTGTCAATGCGAATGTTAGATGCGCTGGAGACTGACAGTGATTCATGGTCGCGCCGGGGCCGGGAAGCGTCGAGGGACCGCTCGCCCCTGCTGATTGTCCCCTATGCTGGGTTTCGCTAACTACTTGTTATTTGTAAACTTTACCTGTCGATGTGCGGGCTGGGCCGATTGCGGGCCGCCGCGTCCGAGCCATGTACGAAAAAAGGCGCGCCGGTCGGCGCGCCTTGGTTCGTCTTGTTCAGGTTTTGGTGCGGCTCAGCCGAGCAGTTGCTTGACGGCCGCGACGACGTGCGGCGCCGAGATGCCGTACCTGTCCAGCAACTCGTCGGGCTTGCCGCTGCGGGCGATCTCGTTGACGGCCAGTTTCTTCACGCGTACGCCGACCTCTTCGGCCAGCGCTCCCAGCACCGCGTCGCCGACGCCGCCATGCGGAAAGTGGTCTTCCACGGTAACGACG
>CAYOPA010000723.1:0-2021 GCA_964405625.1 uncultured Bryobacterales bacterium | reverse complement strand
GAGGCGATCGACCAGAGCATCGCCGACATCACGCGCACCGAGTAGGCCATGTCCGAGCGCATTTTGGCCACTTACTGGGTCGAGACCGCCTACCCCGTTCGCGACGCCGTCGAGGCGCTGGCGGGCGAGCAGTCGTCGGGCACCTTCGTCAAAGTGCCGGGCGAGACGCCGGAGCTGAAGGAGCGGTCCGGCGCCCGCATCGAGCGGTTGACCGAGCTCGACGAAGTCGGCGGCCCTTCCCTGCCCGGCGCGGGCGCTCCGAAAGGTGCGAAAAGCTGGAAGCGGGCCGAGGTCGAGATCTCCTGGCCGCTGGACAACATGGGCCCGTCGCTGCCCAACCTGCTGGCGACGGTGGCGGGCAACCTTTTTGAGCTGAAGCAGTTCTCCGGCCTGCGGCTGACCGACTTGCGCCTGCCCGACGCCTTTCGCGACGCCTATCCGGGGCCGCAATTCGGCGTGGCCGGCACCAGAAAGCTCAGCGGCGTGGAGCGGCTGCCGCTGGTCGGCACGATCGTCAAGCCGAGCGTCGGCTTTTCGCCCGAGCAGACCGCCGCGCTCGTCGATCAGCTCGCCGGGGCAGGCATCGACTTCATCAAGGACGACGAGCTCCAAGCCGACGGCCCGCACTGCCCTTTCGACAAACGGGTCGAGGCGGTCATGCGGGTGATCAACGACCACGCCTCGCGCACCGGCAAGAAGGTGATGTTCGCCTTCAACTTGACCGGCGAGATCGACGAGATGCGCCGCAGGCACGACCTGGTCCTGGCCGCCGGCGGAACCTGCGTGATGGTCAGCATCCACTCGGTCGGCCTGCCCGGTCTGACGGCGCTGCGGCGCGACTGCCGGCTGCCGATCCACGCCCACCGCAACGGCTGGGGGCTCTACTCGCGCTCGCCCCACATCGGCGTCGGCTACGTCGCTTGGCAAAAGCTCTGGCGGCTCGCCGGGGCCGACCACATGCACGTCAACGGGCTGCGCAACAAATTCTGCGAAGCCGACGACTCAGTGTTAGCTTCGGCGCGGGAGTGCCTGTCGCCGATGTTTCCCGGCCAAGGCCGGGGCTGCGAGGCGATGCCAGTGTTTTCGTCGGGCCAGTGGGCGGGGCAGGCGTTCGACACCTGGACCCGGCTGGGCTCGTCGGACCTGATCCACGCCGCCGGGGGCGGCATCATGGCTCACCCGGCCGGCCCTGAAGCGGGAATCGCCTCCATCCGGCTAGCCTGGCAAGCGGCCATGGCGGGACAGACGCTCGAACAGGCCGCCGCCGAGCACGCGGAGCTGCGGCAAGCCGTGGAAAAATTCGGCTCATGATCCCGCCGCTCGCGCTCACCTACTACGGCGACGACTTCACCGGCTCCACCGACGTGATGGAGGTCTTGACTTGGGCCGGGTTGGAGACCGTGCTGTTCGTCGAGCCCCCGTCGGCCGAGCGGCTGGCGCGCTTTCCACACGCCCGCGCCATCGGGCTGGCAGGCGAGAGCCGCGGACGCAGCCCGCAATGGATGGACGAGCATCTGCCCGCGCTGCTAGGCCGGATGGGCGAGCTCGGCGCGCCGCTGTGCCACTACAAGATCTGCTCCACGTTCGACAGCTCGCCCGAGGTCGGCTCCATCGGCCGGGCGCTGGAGATCGGCCAGGACCTGTTCCAGACGCCGTGGGTTCCGATCGTCGTCGGGGCGCCGGCTCTGTCGCGCTACCAGACGTTCGGAAACCTGTTCGCCACCGTGGGGAACGAGACGCACCGGCTGGACCGTCACCCCACCATGAGCCGGCATCCGGTGACGCCGATGCACGAGGCCGATCTGCGGCGGCACTTGGCCGCGCAGACCTCGCGGCGAATCGGGCTGGTGGACATTTTGGCGCTCCAGTCCGGGCGCGGCGCGACGCGGTTGGCCAGCGAAACGGCCGCGGGCGCTCGCGCCGTTCTGTTTGACGCACTGGACGAAGCGAGCTTGGTCGAGGTTGGCCGCCTAATTTGGGAAAACCGGCCGTCCGAGCGCGCCTACTCGGTCTCTTCTTCG
>CAYOPA010000722.1:0-2023 GCA_964405625.1 uncultured Bryobacterales bacterium | reverse complement strand
AAATGATCGAAGCCCTCCGGCGGCAGCGGCCTCAGACTCCCGCCCTCCGACAGCAGCACACCGTTTCCCGCGACCATCTCGCCGATCCGCGTGATCTCCGCCCCGGCCATTTCAGCTAGAACCTCCGCTCCCGGCGGCGCCGTGAACAGGAGCTCATACTCCTCGCCGCCGTGGAGCGCTTGCTGGGATGAGGCTCCGGGAAAAATCGGAATGCCGTTGAGCTCGACCACCGCCTGAACCCCGCTCGCGGCGGCCAACCGGTTCAGGTCCGAGGAGAGGCCGTCACTCAAATCGATCGCCGAAGTGGCGCCTGCCTCGCGAAGCGCCAACCCGAGAGCCAAGCGGGGAGTCGGCCGAAGGTGCCTGTCCGTCGCCGGGTCGGTCTCATCAATCGCGCCGGCCAGCACCTTTTCGAGCCCGGCCGCCGACCCGCCGAGCCGACCGGAGACATAGAGCCGGTCGCCCGAACGCGCGCCGGACCGTGTCAAGGCGCGTCCCGCCGGGGCCTCGCCGCAGGCCGTAATGTGGGCCGTAAACCGTTCCGCCCCAGAGAGATCGCCCCCGGCCAGGCGGAGCTCGCCGCCCGGATTAAAGGCCTCAATGGACTGAAACATTTCCTCGAAAAACTGTTCTATCCAATGACCGCCGGCCCACTCTGGCAACCCCAAGGATAGTAGAACCCAGGCCGGTTCGGCCCCCATCGCGGCTAGGTCGCTCAGACCGCGCGCGAGCAGCTTGCGGCCCAGCGCCCCGGCTGGGTGTGAAGACCTTTTAAAATGTTTGTTTTCAATAATTTGATCTGTAGTAGCCAGCAACTCCATGGCGCCCGACAACGGTCGTAACACGGCGCAATCGTCGCCGATTCCGAGCCGCAGCCTCGCTGAAGGTTGACAGCGGGGCTGTCGCCGCAGCCATTGCGTGATCGAGTCCTCAGTTGTAGTAGAGAATCGCATCAAGTCGCTCTTTTTCTCAGCCTAACGCCCTTTAGACCCATTGACATCGGCACGCCAAAATTGGTATCGTTTGCACTTTAGTTGGCTCAACGAATGAGAAACCATCCGAAGAGATGGTTCTCCCGACAAAACGGCGCAAATCCAACTCACTGACAGGGGTTGGTTGCGTCACAGACTTTCCGCTCCGCGGCTATCCGCGAACGGGGACAGATAAGGGAAGACTCGGTCCAAGAATGAAGCGAAACTACTTCGTGCTCGTCCTGGCTCATCCAGTGTACGGGAGAATCAAGCGTCTCGAAATCCCACATTACGCGGCTCACTTGGTTGTGTGTCTGGCGATTCTGGCCGGCATCCTGACGGTGGGGTTGGCTTCGAGCTACTCCCGCATGTTGGGTAAGGTTTCGGAGTTCAACAAGATCCGGGCTGAGAATGCTGTGCTGGAGAAGCGGGTGGAAGCTCTCCAGGAGCGCGCGGCCGAGTCGGATGTCCAACTCGCCTCACTCGGTTCGCTGGCTTCGGAAGTCTCGATTGCGTTCGGCATTCGGCGCAGCTTTACGGGCGGCTCGGGGTCGGACTTCGGCTTCTCGCCGGTGCGCAATCCGACTAGCCAGTATGACCTGCTGCAAGCGGTCCGGCTGCCTGCCAACGAAGGCCGCTCGATGCTTTCGTACCTTTCCAACACAACCCCGTCGATCTGGCCGATCAAGGGCCGTCTAAGCAGTTCCTTCGGACGGCGCATCGATCCCTTCCTGGGTCGTGGCGCCTTCCACGCCGGTATCGACCTCAGCGCCAGCAGCGGCACACCCGTGGTGGCGACGGCTGACGGCACGGTGAAAGAAGCCGGCTGGAGCAGCGGCTACGGCAAGGCCGTGGAGATTAGCCACGGCGACAACGGATTGTCCACGCTCTACGCTCACCTGACCGAGATCTATGCGACTCCGGGTCAGGTCGTGCGGCGCGGCGAGGTAATCGGGCGCTGCGGCAGCACCGGGCGGTCGACGTCGTCGCACCTGCACTACGAGGTGCGCCACCACAACACCCCGCTCAATCCTTATAAGTTCTTGCAACGC
>CAYOPA010000721.1:0-2034 GCA_964405625.1 uncultured Bryobacterales bacterium | reverse complement strand
CGGTGGCCAACATCGCCAAGGCCAAGCTGCCGCTATGGATCATCACCGGCGGCCGGGACGCCACCGTGAAGCCCGAGTGGGTGATACAGACCGCCCGAGCCATCGAAGAGGCCGGCCACCCGGAGGTCCGCACGACCGTCCACGAGGATCTCGGGCACAACGTCTGGACGCGGGTCTACGAGGGCTGGGACTTGTACCAGTGGATGCTGGGGCAACGGCGTGGTTCAGGTTGAGCGCGCTAGAATGACAAGCTCATGACCTTGTTTATAAACGGCGAAGAAGTCCCCGAAGCGCTCCTGCAAGCCGAAGCCCAGTCGCTCCATGCGCGGTTCGCGCAGCTCTCGCCCGATCAGCGCGCGCAGTATGGCTTTGACGACGCAACGCTGCAAGAGCGCGCCATCGAGTGGGGCCGCGAAAACGTCATCGAGCGCGTCCTGTTGCGGCAGGAGGCCCTGCGCGATCCGACGCCGATCGGCGACGACGTACTTGCTCAGGCCGTCGAGCAGATGAAGCAGCGCTACGGCGGCGCCGACAAGCTCGCCCAGTCAGGCCTGACCGAAGAAACCATCCGCGCCGAGGCCGAGGCCGCCATCCGCGTCGAGCGCCTGCTCAACAGCATCCGCAAACGCGTTAAGCCGCCTACGCTCAAGGAAATCGGCGCCCGCTACCGGAAAACGTCCGAGCGCTGGATGGTCGGCGAATCCGTGCGCGCCGCCCACATCGTCAAGCACATCAACGAAGACGTGACCGAGCAGCAGGCGCGCGAGGCGATCGACCAGGCCAGAGCCGAGCTCGACGGCGGCGCCGATTTCGCCGAGCTCGCCGACCGCCTCTCCGACTGCCCCGGCAACGGCGGCGACCTGGGCTGGTTCGGTCCCGGCAAGATGGTGGAGGAGTTTGAAGCGGTGGCCTTCGCCATGGAGCCCGGCCAGGTGAGCGACGTGTTCAAGTCGGTTTTTGGCTTCCACATCGCCAAGCTGCATGAGAGGAAGCCGCCGACCACGCTGCCGCTGAGCGAGGTGAAGGACCGGATCGCGAGTGAGCTGACGCAGGAGCGCGAGAACCAACTGGTGGAGGGCGTCGTGGACGAGTTGCGGGCCGTCGCCAAGATTGAGGTTCGGGAGCCGGTGAAGGCATGAGCAAGGGCTCCGAGCTATTCCAGATCCGCTCCGCGCCCGGCGGCCCGCACCCCTGCTGCGTGCCGAGCGTCGAGCGCGCCCAGCGCCTGGAGGAGTCTCGCTACCTGGCCGCGCATCGCCGCAAGGCCGACGTCGGCTCAACCGAGGGAATGATCCAGCTCGACGGCGGGCGATTCCTGATGGGGACCGACCACGACAAGGGTTTCCCGGCCGACGGCGAAGGCCCGGTCCGCGAGGTGACGCTGGACCCGTTCTGGATTGACGCGCACCCGGTGACGGCGGATCAGTTCAAGTTTTTCGTCAAAGAAACAGGGTATGTGACGGAATCGGAGAGCTTTGGCTGGTCCTTCGTTTTTCATGCGCAGGTGCCGCCCGACCTCTACCGCACGCTGGTGGACGACACCGTCCTGCACCACGAGTGGTGGTGCAAGGTGGACGGCTCGGATTGGGCGCATCCGGAGGGGCCGGGCTCTTCGCTGGCCGGGCGCGAGGGCCATCCGGTGACGCACGTGAGCTGGAACGACGCGGCGGCCTACGCCGCGTGGGCCGGCAAGCGCCTGCCTACCGAGGCGGAGTTTGAATTCGCCCAGCGCGGCGGGACCGAGCAGATGCTGTTCTGGTGGGGAAACGACCTCGAGCCCGGAGGCAAGCACATGTGCAACGTCTTCCAGGGCGAGTTTCCGGCCAACGACACCGCCGACGACGGCTACGCGGGAACCTGCCCGGTGGACGCCTTTCCAGCCAACGCCTACGGGATGCAGAGCTCAATCGGCAACGTCTGGGAGTGGATGGCGGACTGGTTCAGCCCGGATTACCACATCACGGCGACGCGCCATAACCCGGTCGGGCCGCCGCGCGGCACGGGCAAGGTGATGAAGGGCGGCTCGTACCTGTG
>CAYOPA010000720.1:0-2037 GCA_964405625.1 uncultured Bryobacterales bacterium | reverse complement strand
ATGGCCTGGATTCTGGCCTGGATGTACATGCGCTTCGCCCTGAAGTTCGACCGCGAAACGGACAAGATCCTCGCGGAAGTCCTGGCGACGCCGGGGTCCAAGTAACATGTCCATCGCATTGTTGATGTTCCTGGCCTTCGTGGCCGGGACGCTGGGGATCACTTACTGGGCAGCGGGCCGCTCCAAAGGCGCCAGCGAGTTTTTTGCCGCCGGCCGCCGCATCACCGGTTGGCAGAACGGCTTGGCCATCGCCGGCGACTACATGAGCGCCGCTTCGTTTCTGGGCATTGCGGGCCTAATCGCCTTCTACGGCTACGACGGTTTTCTGTACTCGGTCGGCTTTTTGGTCGCCTACCTGACCGTGCTGTTTCTGGTGGCGGAACCGTTGCGCAACGCCGGCAAATACACGATGGCGGACTTGCTGGCTTACCGCCTGCGGCCCAGACAGGTCCGTGCGTGGGCTTCGCTGAGCACGCTGACGGTTTCGACGCTCTACATGATCGCCCAAATGGTGGGCGCCGGCGCGCTGGTCAGCCTGCTGCTGGCCGACTCCGGCATCAGCTACACGGCGGCTGTCGTGGGCGTCGGCGCGCTGATGATCGTCTACGTCGTCTTCGGCGGGATGTTGGCGACGACCTGGGTGCAAATCATCAAGGCGGTGCTGCTGATGAGCGGCACCTTCCTGCTTAGCGTGCTGGTGCTGGCCCACTTTGGCTTCAGCTTCGGGGCCTTTTTTGAGGCGATGAGCGCCGTCACCTACACCGAGAACGGCCAGAGCGTCACCCAAAATTTCCTCGACCCCGGCCTGTACTACAAGCCGCCGTATGGGGCGCTGGACCTGATCTCGCTGGGCATGGCGCTGATTTTCGGCACCGCCGGGCTGCCGCATATCCTGATCCGTTTCTACACCGTGCCCGACGCCAGAACGGCGCGCGTGAGCGTGTTTTGGGCGATGCTGCTGATCGGCGCCTTCTACGTGATGACGACCTTCCTGGGCTACGGCGCGGCGACGATCGTGGGCCGCGACTTCATCAGCGGTAATGGCGGCATCAACATGAGCGCCCCGCTGCTGGCTCAAGCTCTGGCGGGCGAGATCTTCTTCGCCTTCATCTCGGCCGTGGCCTTCGCCACCATTCTGGCGGTGGTGGCCGGCTTGACTATCAGCGCTTCCACCTCGTTCGCGCATGACGTTTTCGTCAACGTGATTCACCACGGTAAGGAGCAGGCGCCCGGCGAGGAGGTGCGGGTTGCACGCATCACGGCCTTCGTGGTCGGCGCGCTCTCGATTGGGATTGCAATTCTGCTCGGGCCAGGCGCGAACGTGGCATTCCTCGTTGGACTGGCCTTCGCGGTGGCCGCTTCGGCGAACCTGCCGGTGATCGTGCTAAGCATTTTTTGGAGCAAGTTCACCACGCGCGGCGCCGTATGGGGCTTGGCCGCGGGATTGTCTTCCTCGACCCTGCTGATCGTGCTCAGCCCGGATTTCATCGGCGTGTTTCCTTTGAAGAACCCCGGCATTGTGAGCATCCCCATCGGTTTCCTGGCGGCTTGGTTGGGTTCCATCTCCAGCCCGGAGCCGTCAGCCGAGGCGATGCATACCGAGCTGCTGGTACGTGCGCATACCGGGCTGGGTTCGGAGAAGGCCACGCACTCGTAGGCTTGGTTGGGTTCTCTTGCGGCGCACGGCTGCGCCGTGCAATCGGGCCTTTGGCCCGACCCTCGCGTTTCTACATTTTGAGCTCGGTTTGTTTCGGCTGGAGCGCATGCGGCGGCGGACAGCGCTCTGCTACTGGCTTCGCTGATAGCATTCGGTCCCGAGCGCGGCCAAGCCTGCGCTGCGCCGCCGAAGTGGCGCCGCAACGCCAAGCGCCCTTCCTGTTCGGACCTGATGACCCTGCCGCGCCAAGAAGTCGCCCAACAACCCCCTTCGCTCGACGATTTTGATGGTTGAGCGGTTCTTTCGTGACTTGACGTGGAACCGTTTGCGACGCGGCGTATTTCGCGATGTTCCGGAGTTGGTCGAGGCGGTCGAGGGCT
>CAYOPA010000719.1:0-2048 GCA_964405625.1 uncultured Bryobacterales bacterium | reverse complement strand
AATCCGCTCGCCGACGGTGGCCGCGCTATACAGCGACCCGCTGCGCGGCGAACGAGGCCGCAACCTATTCGAAGGCATCATGCGGACTCGGCTGGATCGCTTCGGGGCCAACGCGTCGTACGTCCTGTCGTCGATTGAAGAAGAGGACATGCTGGCGCGTAATCTGCAGCATCTGCTGCGGGCGCAGCCGACCGTGGTGCTGATCGCCTCCACCACGTCGCCCGCCGGTCCCGACGATGTCGTCGGCCGGGCGATGCGGCGGGTGGGCTGCCGCATTGAAAGCTTTTTGGCGCCGGTGGAGCCGGGGAATCTGTTATTGCTGGCCTACGCCGACGGCATTCCGGTAGTGGCCGCGCCGGGATGCTTCCGATCTCCTCGTCCGAATGTGGTGGATCTAGTCCTTCCGCCGCTTCTTGCCAAGTATCCATTAACGGCCAACGAGATTTCTGCGCTGGGCCACGGTGGGCTGCTACAGTAACCCGTCTCATCAAAGTCGCCGGGACGGCCCCGAATGGCGCCGGCGTCGGGAACAGCGACCTCCCCCCGTTCCCGACGCCGTCTTTTCGTGCGCGTCTCCCGTCGCAGCTCACCGCACGATCAACAACGCTTGGTTCGACTCCCTCCCCGACGCCGTCATGCGCAACGGATGATCGCCCGCCGGCAGATCCCCCGGCAGCGTGATGTTCGCCTGATACAAACCCACGAACCCTCTCGTCAGGCCGCTGAACAGCACCGCCGCGGCGCGCCCGGCGACTGTGACTGACGGCGTCTGGCGGGTGCTCGCCACCGGCGAGGCTCCGGCCGCCACGCCGCTTTGCTGGGCCACGTCCACTTGGCCGAAGCCGGTGCCGTAGAGCACCAACGTCTCCCCCGCCCGCGCCGGAGCGGCGTCGGTGACCAAGCGGCCGTCAGCGTGAGTGGCGATCACGAGCTGCCGTCCGCCCGAGGAGTATTCGAAGATTCCCGGCGCCGCGTCTGCGAGTTGGAGCGAGAAAACGTCGCTGACCGAATCCCCGATCCGCACCTTCATCAGGCAGAAATTGCGCCCGGCGAGCTCCCACGGAACCTGCAAGTTGAGCTGCGTCGGGCTGGCGAAGAAGAACCGTCCGGGCACGCTGACGCCGTCCTCGGGAAAGTCGAAGCTGACGCTGACGTGCTTCAACGCCATCGGCAGCGGCAGGCTCTTCGCCTCGCCCGTAAACTCCGAGACGCCCTCGCCGAAGATCGAGATGATCGAACCCGGCGCAACCGGCTGGTTCGGCGCGAAACCCGCGCCGTTGACCGCGCCAGAGATCCAGGGCTTCAGCCGCGCCTCGTTGAAGAAGGGGACCTCCAGCGAGCCGGCGACAGCCAAGAAGTCCTGAAAACCCGGGTCAGGCCCCATGTCCACGTCGGCCGCGGCCACACCGAAGGGGTCCGTTGCCGGGTCGGCGTCGAAGATGGCTCCGCCGCCGGCGGTGACTCTGAATACCGTCCCCAGGTTTGGCACGGGCTGGCCTTGGCGATCGACGGCCTTGAAGATCAGCAGCTCGGGATGGGGCTCGTTGACCGTCCCCACCACGCCCGTGCCGGTAATGGCGAGGGCGTTGGCCTCCACCCCGTCGCCGACCGCGTAGTAGAAGGGCAGCAGCAGCTCCAGCCCGCCTCGGCTGCCGGAGATCTCCACGAAGCCCTCGTATTGGCCCGTCGGCGGACGATTGCCGTCCAACCTCAGAGCAATCGCGCCGCTCTGGCCTGGCTGGAGCAGGAAGCGCGCCGTCTCGCCGCCGTTGAGCCGCAGTCGGGCGCCGCCCTGGGTGCGTTCCACGAGCCGCGCTGTATACTCGACGGCAAGCGGGGTCGTATTGCGGACCAGAAAAGTCCTCTCGATCAGCAGATTCGCATCCCGCAGATTGCCAAAGCCGATCGCCGCCGGCTCGACCGACCCGATGGGGCCGATCGCCTCCAACACATCCAGCAGCCCCGCGCCGACGGCGGTCAACGGGGCGTCCGCGTTGTTCTCGATAATCTCCAGCGCCGCGGTGTTCACCAGCGCTGACTTGACGTCG
>CAYOPA010000718.1:0-2057 GCA_964405625.1 uncultured Bryobacterales bacterium | reverse complement strand
CACACGAACTTAGCGAGCAGTGAGGTGTAGACCATTTCATTTCTCCTTTCCTTCTATTTCTCCTTTTACTTCTCCTTACCATTGATGGCGAGGAGCGTCCGCGTCGGCTTCGGCAGGCCCTTGATTGCCCTGTATCCGCTACTTCGGCGGCCAGTTCGGACGCGGCCGGCCGTTCTCGTCCACGCACGCGAACTTGACGTTCGCGGGTAACACCTGAAGCGACTTCAGGAACTCGATCACGCTGTCCTGCTCTTCGCCGGTCAGCCCTTGGAACGCGGCGCGGCTGACCTGCGCCTCGCCGCCATGGGCAAGCGTGGCCTCGCGTAGGGTCGTGAACTTGCCGTGGTGGAAGTACGGTGGTTCGTTGGCCGCGCCCCACAGCTTCTTCGTCAGGAAGCGCCGATTCCCGCCGAGGAACCCCGGCGACCCACCCGGCTCGTTGATGTTCAGCGCCTCCCGGTTAGGATCACCGGGTCCGCTGGTGATGTCGTGGAGTTTCAAGTCCGTGAAGGCGGGAACCAGCACGACGCCGCCGACCGGCTTCAGCCGACGCCCGGGCAGCTTGTTGTCGGAAAGATCCATGGCTACCGGAGGAGCTTGCCCTGGCTGCAGGTTCCCGGACGGGTTGTACGGGTTGGGCTCGGTGAAGACCCAGCCGTAGTCATCCAGCGGCAGTGCCTTGACGTGGCATCCAGTGCAGCCGATGTCGTCGAAAAGCTCTTCTCCTTTAAGGACTGCCTGTTCGATGGCTGGATCCTTCGGCACTACCTGTCCCGGAACCTGCAGCGACGCCTGCCAGAGCGAGACGGCGGTGATGTCGGCTCGCGTCAGCTCGTTGCCGAACCCGTCGCCGTCGGCGTCGACCCCAGCCCCGAATCGCTCTTCGGACTGCATCCCGTGGTGATGGTTGAAGGCGTTGTTGGTGAACTGGCGCAAGGAGATGACAGAGCCGCTCTGGTGGAACGGATGGATGATCAAGCTCGGCACAGGGCCCTGTAGACTCTGTTCGGGCAAGCCTTCGACTTGCGAGACGCCGTAGCTCAAGCCGTCCGCGCTCCGGCTGAGAATGCCGAACGACACGCCTTTGGTCTTGAGCGGAGCGCTGCCGCCGGGCGCCAAGGCATCCCGAATCGCCCGCAAGTCCCTAGTCATCTGACGCGCCACCATCTCGATGTAGCCCGATCCGAACATCCCGACCGTGGCGCGGTAGTTGGCGACGTCGGGCAGGGTCACGAGTGCCCCAGCTTCGTTCACCGCGCCGCGCAAGGGGATCCCGTCGCTGTAGTCAAACGTGACGGCGTCGAAACGTTGCCCCGCTACAAAGACTCCGGTCACGAAGTCGCCTCCGCCACCCGCGAACGGCAGGTTGTGGCAGCCGGCGCAGCCGTTCGAGTCCATCGCCGAGATACGGTTGAAGTTGCGGGGAAAGCTCAACGGCGAGCCGGGGTCGGCCAACATGCCGCCCAGCCCGTTGGTATGTGGTCTTCCCCCGCCCTCTGCGACCGTCCACATGGCCATGAAGGCTTGGCGACCGCGCTCGAGAAGGTCCCCGAGGGAGAGTAGGAGCTCGTCTCCATTTTCCAGGTGAACATACCCGGACGTTTCTTGGCCGAGTTGCTGCGCCGGCAGCCCGCAAGGAACTGCCAGCGCGCAAGCGGCGAGTATGTAGAAGCCGCGTTTCATGGGGGCGCCTCTTAGAAAGTGAAGTAGAAGCGGAAGTTCGGAGCGTTTACGTTGAAGACGTTCAGGATCGTCGTGTTCATCCCGATCGTCTCCTGTACCACCTCGCCCCGGGCGTGGCGGTACCTGCCGCTGCCGCCGACGACGGCCCGAGTGAAAACGTTGGCGCCGCCTTCCAATCCGGAGCTGACGAGAGTGTCCAGCGGAGATGGGTTTTCGACGCTATCGATGACGCTGAGCAGGTATTCCTGGGTCGTGACCGCGCCGGGCGCCATGCGGCTTGGGTAGTTCATGAACCAGCCACGGCACAGCCAGTGGCCGATCGGCGGGACGCTGCTCGGATCGAAATCCGCGGAACCGGGCAGAATTGTGCCTGC
>CAYOPA010000717.1:0-2062 GCA_964405625.1 uncultured Bryobacterales bacterium | reverse complement strand
ATCGGCCAAGCCTGTGAGTTCGACTACTCCGGCGCCCAGGCGTGCAAGGCGCTGCGCCAGGAGGGCTACGAGGTCGTCCTGGTCAACTCCAATCCGGCCACGATCATGACCGACCCGGATCTGGCCGAGCGCACTTACATCGAGCCGCTGTCCAACGAATACCTGGCCGAGATCATTCGCAAGGAGCGCCCCGACGCGGTGCTTTCCACCGTCGGCGGCCAGACCGGGCTCAACGCTGCGGTCAAGCTGGCAGAGACGGGCGTGCTCGACCTGTACGGCGTGGAGCTGATCGGGGCCAAGATCGAGGCGATTAAAAAGGCCGAGGATCGGCAGCTCTTCAAAGACGCCATGACGAAGATCGGGCTGGAGTCGCCGCGCTCCAAGCTGGTCAGGGATCTGGAAGCGGGGCTGGCCTTCGTCGGCGAGGTCGGCTATCCGATCGTGCTGCGGCCGAGCTTCACCTTGGGCGGCTCGGGCGGCGGTTTGGCTTACAACCACGAGGAGATGGTCCACCTGTTGCGGCGGGCGCTGGAGATCTCTCCTGTGCATGAGGTGCTCGTCGAAGAGAGCGTGCTCGGCTGGAAGGAATACGAGATGGAGGTGATGCGCGATCTGGCTGACAACTGCATCATCATCTGCTCGATCGAAAATTTCGACCCAATGGGCGTTCACACCGGCGACTCCATCACCGTCGCCCCGGCGCAGACGCTAACCGACCGCGAGTACCAGATGATGCGCGACGCCTCGCTGGCCTGCCTGCGCGAGATCGGCGTCGATACCGGCGGGTCGAACGTGCAGTTCGCCATCGACCCGAAGACCGGGCGCATGACGATCATCGAGATGAACCCGCGCGTATCGCGCTCGTCGGCGTTGGCTTCCAAAGCGACCGGCTTCCCCATCGCCAAGATCGCCGCGAAGCTGGCTGTCGGGATGCGGCTGGACGAGATCGCCAACGACATCACCAAGAAAACGCCGGCCTGCTTTGAGCCGTCCATTGACTACGTTGTGGTAAAGATCCCCAAGTGGCAGTTCGAGAAATTCCCCGGCGCCGAGCCAGTGCTCGGCATTCAGATGAAGTCGATCGGCGAGGTGATGTCGATCGGGTCCACCTTCAAGCACGCGATGTGGAAGGCGATCCGCTCCCTCGAAACCGGTCGGAAGGCCGGCTCGGACGTCTTTGATCCGAATCTGATCCGGCAGAAGCTCATCACTCCGACGCCGGAACGGCTGGGCTATATCCGCTACGCCTTCGCGCAGGGCATGTCGGTCGAGCAGGTCCGCGAGATGACGAAGATCGACCCCTGGTTTCTGGAACAGGTGAAAGAAGTCGTCGATTTTCAGGGCGCTCTGGAAGCGTTCGACCTCCACTCGGTCAGCCGCGAGGATCTGGAGCAGGCCAAGCGCTACGGGCTGTCCGACAACCGCCTGGCGCGGCTTTGGGACGTGACCGAGGCGGCCGTGCGCAAGAGGCGCAAGGAGCTCGGCATTAAGGCCGTCTACAAGCGGGTGGACACCTGCGCGGCCGAGTTTGAGAGCTTCACGCCGTACCTTTACTCGGTGTTTGAGGAGGAGTGCGAGGCCAATCCGACTGACCGCAAGAAGGTGATGATCCTGGGCGCCGGACCGAACCGTATCGGTCAAGGCATCGAGTTTGACTACTGCTGCTGCCACGCCTCCTATGCCCTGCAGGAGCTCGACTATGAGTCGATCATGGTCAACTGCAATCCGGAGACGGTTTCGACGGATTACGACACCAGCGACCGGCTGTACTTTGAGCCTCTGACGCTGGAGAACGTGCTGAACATCGTCGATACCGAAAAGCCCGACGGCGTGATCGTGCAGTTCGGCGGGCAAACGCCGCTGACGCTGGCCTTGCCGCTGAAGGCCAACGGCGTGCCGATTGTCGGTACTGACCCGGAATCGATCGACCTGGCCGAGGATCGCGAGCGCTTCGGCCGTCTGCTGCGCGATCTGGACATTCCGCAACCGGCGGGCGGAACCGCGACCACGCGGCAGGGGGCGCTGGACCAGGCGGCCGAGCTCGGCTACCCGGTGCTGGTGC
>CAYOPA010000716.1:0-2065 GCA_964405625.1 uncultured Bryobacterales bacterium | reverse complement strand
TCGCGGTCGCCGAGCCGGCCATCCACCGGCAAGACATCTTCCCGCCGGAGAGCTGGCACAACCACTCGTCCTCGATCATCGAATTTCCCTCCGGCGAGCTCTTCGTGGTCTGGTTCCATGGCTCGGGGGAGCGCAAGGCCGACGACGTGCGCGTGATGGGCGCCCGCCGCGCCCCCGGCGCCGCCGTATGGAGCGAGCCGTTTGAGGTCGCCGACTATCCCGGCTTTCCCGACACCAACTGCACGCTCTTCCTCGATCGTCACAACCGGCTCTGGCTGTTCTGGATGACATTTTTGGCCAACGAAGTCGAGACGACGGTCATCAACTACCGCGTCTCTTCCCGCTACGAAGGGCTGGCCGGACCGCCGGAATGGGAGCGCCAGGAGCTGCTGCTGCTGCACCACGACCTGGAGCGCTTTGAGAGCAAAGTCCGCTCCGTTGTGGCGCCGGCGCTGGCCGAGGCGTCGGGCGAGCGCGTTGACTATCTGCTGGGGTTGCTGGCCGACGCGGGGAACAAGTACAAGTCGCGGACCGGCTGGATGGTGCGGACGCACCCCATCCAGCTTGATTCCGGCCGCATCGTCGTCGGGCTCTATTCCGACGTTTACGACTTCAGCCTGGCCGCGCTCAGCGACGACGACGGCCGCACTTGGCGGCCGAGCGAGCCGATTGTCGGCTTCGGCGGCGTCCAGCCGGGCTTTGCCGTGCGCCGCGACGGCTCGCTGGTCGCTTACATGCGCGACAACGGCCCGGCGCCGAAGCGCGTGATGCGCGCCGAGTCGAGCGACGGCGGCGAGACCTGGGGACCGGTCACCGATACAAAGCTGCCCAATCCCGGCGCCAGCGTGGAGCCGCTCACCCTGCCCAACGGCGACTGGCTGCTGCTCTACAACGACCTGGAGAAGGGCCGGCACTCGCTGGCGGTCTCCGTTTCCAAGGACGAAGGACGCACTTGGGGCGAGCCGCGGCATATCGATCGCGGCGCGCCGGGCCGTGACGCGTTCCATTACCCCTCGGTGATGCAAGGCCGCGACGGAACCATCCACGTCACCTACAGCGCCTTCACGGCGGAGGGAAAGACCATCCGGCATGCTCGATTCAATCCGGACTGGGCGCGCCCCTGACGTCGAAAGCCTGTGAACCCTCGACCCGCTTCGGCCGATAAAGATGGAGGGAGGGGTCGACGGCCGGGTGGCGAATCCAGAACATCTTGAGATCCTCGACCGCGGCGTCTACTCCTGGAACCAATGGCGCGAAGAGCATCCGGATGTGATTCCGGATCTGACAGAGGCGTACCTGCGGGAGGCGGACTTGGTCGGCTACGACCTGCGCGGCGCCGCCCTGCATGGGGCCATGCTGCTGGGGACCGACCTGTCGAACGCGGACTTGCGGCGGGCCGACTTCACCGAAGCGGATGTGCGGTTTGTGGGATTTAACGGCGCCCGGCTCGCCGAGGCTCGCTTTGACGGAACCAAAGGGGTGGAAGCCGGGGTGCTGCGCCGGGCGCAGCGCCCGACGCGGTTGCAACGGAGGATCCGGGCGGCCGCCATTCCCGCCATGGTGGCGGCAATCGCCGTGCTGGCGGTGGTCGTGCTGGTCCGCGCCCTGGCGCCGGCCGGTTCCGATCAGCCGGGAGGAGCCGACGCCGACCCCGGTCCGTCCGTGATGAAGCCGCTCCACGACGACCCGTTCGCCGACCTTTCATCCTTGCTGCTGAGCTTGCGATTCGCGGAGTGGTCGATCCAGCAGGCGTTCGTGCGCGGGCCGATTCTGACGATCGAGCTCAGCGTGGACGAGGTGGACGAGACGGTCTACCTGCCGGCTCTCGCCGCCGCTTGCGGCGCGTTGCAAGGACGGCCCGAAGCCGCACCGTTGCGCGAGATCCGCATCCTGGAGCGAACCGGCCAAGCCGGCTGGGCCTATGACCGTCCCCGCAACTGCTCGGCCATCCTGCAAGCCCCGACGCACATGCTCCGCTTGGCCGCCGGGGCCGATACCTTACGGTGGCAGGCGAACTAAAGTCCCGACCAGGAAGCATTCGTAGCGCAGGCGCCCACGCCTGCCG
>CAYOPA010000715.1:0-2071 GCA_964405625.1 uncultured Bryobacterales bacterium | reverse complement strand
GACGTGGAACGAATCGTGGCGTGGTCGAAAGATTGCCGACGCTGCCGCGCCGTGGTGGTGGGCGGCGGGTACATCGGGCTTGAAATGGCCGAACAGTTACGGCATCGCGGGTTCGATGTGACGGTCGTGGAAGCGCTGCCTCAGGTCATGACCCCTCTCGACCCGGAAATGGCTGCCTGGCTGCACAGGGAGTTGCGCGCTAACGGCGTGGCCCTTCATGTGAACGATCCGGTGGTGTTGTTCGAGCCGCCTTCGGAGCGGGAGCCCGCCAGCGCTTCCATCGTGGTGCTCAAGAGCGGGCGACGATTGCCGGCCGACTCAATCGTGCTCGGCATGGGCGTCAAACCGGAGGTGAGCCTGGCGAAGGACGCCGGGTTGGAGATCGGCAAGTTGGGCGGCATCCGGGTCAATGAGCATCTCCAAACCAGCGATCCGCATATTTGGGCCGTGGGGGATGCCATTGAGGTGCGTGACGGCGTCACGGGTGAATGGGCAGTGATTCCGCTGGCCGGCCCGGCGAATCGCCAAGGGCGCATTGCCGCTGACAATATCCTCGGGTGCCCGACTCGATACGAACATACTTGGGGTACCGCCATCCTGCGATTGTTCACTCTCACCGCCGGTTGCACGGGTGCAAATGAGAAATCCCTTCGACGTGCCGCCATTTCATTCCAGGCGATTCACCTTCACCCCGGGTCTCATGCGGGCTATTACCCCGGCGCCGAACCCATCGCGATGAAAATTCTGTTCGCCCCGGACACAGGCAAACTGCTCGGCGCGCAAGCCGTCGGCCATGAAGGTGTGGACAAACGCATTGATGTCATGGCCACCGCCCTCAAGGCTGGAATGACCGTTCACGACCTGGCCGAATTGGAGCTGGCTTACGCGCCGCCTTACGGATCGGCGAAAGACCCCGTCAACCTGGCCGGCATGGCCGCGCAGAACGTGCTCGCGGGCGATGTGGCGCTCGCGCAATGGCACGACATCGCGTCGCTCGATCCCGGCGCCACACTGCTGCTGGATGTTCGCCGACCCGACGAACGGGCGCAAGGATTCATTCCCGGCTCGTCCCATATTCCGCTGGATGAGTTGCGGCGACGCTTGAGCGAGCTACCGCGCGACCGCGAGATCATCGCCTATTGCCAGAGCGGCCAGCGTTCCTATATCGCCGCGCGCATTCTGAGTCAACAGGGCTTTCGCATACGCAACTTGACGGGATCGTATCGCACATGGCAAGCGGCCCAATGCCAATAAGGTAATCGGAGACTACGTCCCGAACGTCGGATGACGGGATGATATGAGCTATGGAATTCAAGGATTACTACAAGACCCTCGGCGTTGAGCGGACCGCGACGGCCGAGGACATCAAAAGCGCGTACCGCAAGCTGGCGAGAAAATATCATCCGGATGTGAGTAAAGAGCCGCGAGCAGAAGCGCGCTTTAAGGAAATCGGCGAAGCCTACGAAGTGCTCCAGGACACGGAGAAGCGCGCCGCTTATGACCAACTCGGCAATCGCTGGCGGGAGGGGCAGGAATTTACGCCGCCGCCAGACTGGGGGGCTGGGTTCGAGTTCACCCAGGGCAGAGCGTCGAAGGGGGAAGCCTCCGACTTCAGCGACTTCTTTTCCAGCCTCTTCGGCAATTTTTCCCGTCAGGCCGATGCGAGCCGGGCTCGCGGCGAGGATCATTATGCGAAGATTGTCATTCCGCTCGAAGACGCGTTTCAGGGGGCGACCCGTACCATTACGCTGCGCGCGCCGCAACTGGATGCGCAGGGCCGCGTGGCGCTGCGCGAACACATGCTCAACGTCCGGATTCCCAAAGGCATTCGCGACGGCCAGCTGATCCGTCTGGCCGGCCAGGGTGCACCAGGAGCGGGTGAAGCGCCCGGGGGTGATCTGTATCTGGAAGTTCATTTCGACCCCCATGCGTTATACCGTGTGGAGGGTCATGATCTCTCACTGACCCTGCCGCTTGCTCCGTGGGAGGCGGCGCTTGGCGCGACAGTCAAAGTGCCGACCCCGACCGGCGTCGTTGAAGTCAAAATCCCTCCGAGCTCACAGAGCGGGCG
>CAYOPA010000714.1:0-2072 GCA_964405625.1 uncultured Bryobacterales bacterium | reverse complement strand
CAGCGGCACCCGCATGGTTGTCTGACTGGCGTTGATGTTGGCGGATAACGTGGTACGCACGCCGGTCGGCTGGAGATAGATCCGGCATCGTCCGAACAGATTGTCGGGATCGCTGGCCGGTGGGCCGAAACCGTTGGAGACCCCCGACATGTTCGAGGTCGGCCGATTGCGAGCGCGGCTTGGAGCCACGGAGGTCGGCATCAGCGCAGGCCCTTCTGTCGCCGTGATGTCCGTCACGTTCGGCGAGGGCTGCGTGATGAATTGCGACGGCTGGAGCGGTCCCACCGTGTCGCCGCCGCCAACGGCGAACCCGCCGAAGATGTCCACGGCGCGAACGCCGTAGTAATGCACCACGCCCGCCTCATAGACGATTTCGTGGGGGAAAGTCGCCTCGCCCGCGTGGTCAGCCAGTTGTCGCGCCAGCAACTCCACGCCAGCGAAGGCGGCCGGGTCCGCGGCGCCAATCGTGATCGGCGTGGTGGTCGAGTGGTAGATCTCGTAGCGGTAGGCCGTCCATGGTTTCTCGCTCCAGCGCAGCACTACCTTCTGGAACCGCGGCTCAGCCGCAAGGTCGATGATGAGGCCCGGCAACGGCAAATCAGCCGTCGCTTCCGCCATCGGGCCACGAGTACCACAACGGCTCACCGCCCACGCCTGGAAAATCCGTGTCCGCACCCTCTCTGGGTTCGGGATGGTGACCGTCACGCCCAGCAGCCCGAGTTGGCTGCCGGAAAACATCTCGCGCTCGACTCGCGCGTAGAAACGAAGCTCATCAAATGTGTCGGCCGCCGCCGGGGTGGTGTCCAGGGCGCCGCGAGCCACCGTGATCGTGTGCGCGATCTCGTCAACCGAGTCTACTTGGAAGATCTCGCCAGTCGCGGTGACCTTGTAGTAGCCCTGCTTGAAGTAACCGGCGTGGCCGGGCGTGACCGGCAACACGGTTTGCGAGTCGTCGATGGCGGCGCTCAGTGCGGACCATGGCGATTCCAGATCCACATGGTCAGTCCAGATTGCCGTGGGGTCGGAGGCCGTCCATGCGCCAATCGTAACCGTCCGGGGCAGAACGATGTTGACGTTGATGATCGTGTTCTCTTCCGAGGGGTTGTCGATCGTGTGGTGCGCCTCGATCGAGTGCAGAGCCCCAGGAACCGGCGTCGAGAACACGGCCGGGGCCGACCATCCCGAGGCGCGATCCTTGCGGACGCTGCGGCTGCGCAGATAGTAGCGAGCGTCACAGTTGAAGGCCCCGCTGAGTGGGACGACAAGCTCCATCGACGCGAAGTCGCGGGTGCGCTGGGCGTCGGGGATACGGCTGAACAGCCGGCGCGTCTCGCAGCGTCGGAAGTTGGGGTCCTGGCCCCACTCCACGTCGTACGCCTCGATACCGAGTTGCTGATCGAACAGGAAGCGAATATTGTTGCCGTCCACCACCTCGAACCGCGCCCCGGCCGGAGCCTTGAGCGGGCGCGGCTCTTCAGGCAGCACCTCGTTCAAGGCCCGGCGCCATTGCTCCAGGTCGGCGAGGTTTGAGACGGACGGTAGCTCAGCCATGCTCTTTCAGTTTCGCAATTCTCTTGGCGACAACCTCTTCAGGGTCGAGACGCTCCGCTCCAGCCGCCCGGCGCCACAAGATGTCGAACCACAGCGATGCCAGCGCGTTCCATGCCACCTTCGCGGTCTGCCACATGCGCTCTTCGGATCCGGGTTGAAGCTCATTCGCACTGTGCGCGTGGGCCAGTAAGTGATTCATCGGGTCTTGATCCGTATTGGTGTCCCACTTCTTCCAGTTGTCGCGGCTGTACTTGTGGGCGCCGTAGGCATAGATCGCGACCACCCAGCGCAGAGGCTCGTAGGGCAGCATCGTCCAATCGAGCCACTTCTTGTTGCGGATGCCGCCGAGGTCGGAAACAGACAGTTCGGGCTTTTGTTCCATGTGGCGATTCTACACGCCTGCGGATACCTTGTCGCGGAAATGGAGCGCAATTCTTTCGAGCGAACCGGCATGGGCGCTAGCCGCGATGGCGATCTCGAAAACGACACGCTTGCCATGCTGCTGAATCCAGCCCTCCCAC
>CAYOPA010000713.1:0-2079 GCA_964405625.1 uncultured Bryobacterales bacterium | reverse complement strand
AAAGTAGATTCCCAGCCAGGAGCGATTCGCCGCAGGCGAGAGCGTACCGGCCCTGAAGTTCTTGCCAAATGGCTCACCGGTTCGACCCAGAGGAGCTGGGGCTCTGCCCCAGACCCCGAGGTTTGGCGCTTTCCAGCCGGGATGATGAGCGGCGTTTGGGGGCGACGCCAGCGGGCTGTGCGGCCACGCCGGCGTCCTCATCCCGGCGTCGGCCGCGGCGCTCGGGTTGCTCCTCAGCAGCGCCCTATCCTCCGGGCCGACAGGTCTCATTTTGCTCGCGCCCCTGTCGTTGTCAAGCATCGTCGTCGTCCCCCTTCCGCACCCCTTGGCCGAGGTCGCGGTCGATGGCGACGTACTCGGCCACCAACGACCGGCTACAGCAGAGCAGATACGCGATCTGCTGCTCCTCGAGCCCCTGCCTGAGGCAGTGCCGCACGCGGTCGAACTGTCCCAGGTAACGATCCACCGCCTCGATCGAGTGATACGTCTCGCGCGCCACCTGCTCGCTCGTCTTGCCTTCGCCGTAGCGTTTCCAACAGATCAAGCGCTTGTGCGTCAGCCCCGTGCCGACGTCCTGCAAGGTCGCCCGCCGCGGTATCAGACAGTCATGCTCGCGTTCGTAAGCCGTCAGCACCGCGGCGATCGTCCTATCGTCCGCGCCTAACAGGACTGCCAGGTCCGAATTGCTCAGCAGCCCGCCTTGCTCGTGCGCCTGGCGGCACAATCGCAGACCTCGCCGCAGCAAGCGGCTCTTGGCCGGTTCGCGTCCGAGGATCGCCTCGATGTCCTCTCCGGTGACCAGATCGAGCGCCAACGAGACCAGTTGCATCTCCTCGACGCGCTGCCGAAAATAGGTGCGCTGCGAGGTCGCCACAGCCGTCCACAGCACTTGGCCGTGCCGCACGGTCTCGCCGTCGCGCAGGTGCTCGAAGACCACTTCGAGGATGCGGGCCGCCGCCGCGGCGCGCATGCGCGGACCGCCCAGCTGCGGAAAATCCCGCGCCAAACAGCCTTCCAACGCGCCCGGCAGCGCTTTGCGCAGCAGCGGCGCGTAGCGTTTGCGGACGTAGTCGAGCTTAGCGCCCATGGCGACCCCCTGGAAGTTTTTTTTCTCCCGAGGCTCGTCCCAGCGCCAGCAACTCCTCGAGCTGATAGCTCCACAGCTTGTCCTTCGCGCAGCCCTCGACGAGCTCGAGGTAGCGTTCAACCAGCCCCCGGCCGCGTCGCAGCACGAAGGCGATCTGGCCGGCTTCAAAGCCTTGCCGGGACAGCTGCGCGCAACGCGTGAAGGTTCCCAAATAGTTGGCGACGGCTTCGGGCGAGTGGTGCAGAATGTCGCAGATCTGCGTGATCGTCTTGCCTTCCAGCGCCAGCCGCACGACCTCGACGCGGTGCGTCAACAGCGGACCGATGTCCTGTACGGTGCTGCGCAGCGGCAGCGGCCGAGGATCGTTGGCGCGCAACCAAGCCAAGTCGCGCGAGAGGGTGCGCGGCCCGACGAAGAAGATGCGGTAGGCGAGGTCTTCGCGGGTGAGCAAGGCGCCTTGGCAGAGCGCTTGTTGACACAGCTCGGGAATGCGCTGGCGGCGGAAGCCGAGCGGCCCTTTGCGGACGAGCAACTGGTCGTCCGCAGCGCCACGATGCAGCGCCAGCGAAACGTTGACCTTGGCGCAATCGGCGACGGCTTTGCCCGCCGGCTCGTCGGCCGCGACGGCGACGAGAGTCACGTAGCCGGGCCGCGCACGAGCTTCGCCGGCCGAATCGAAGAAGGGGAAGTAGACTTCTTGGGCGGCCTCGATGACGGCGTCGGCTTCGAAGGGCGAACAGCTCAACCCGGCGACTAAGATCTGACGCAATTGCGCATCGAGCGTCTTGGAATCGAGCCGCAGCAGAGTCTCCTGCTCGGCATCCCGTAGGCCCATGGCAGCACCTCCTTGTCCTGGCCCTCCGCCTTCACAATACGCGGTGTGCCATTTGGCAAGAAGGTAGGGGCCGAGCAATCAACAGCCCCGGGTAAAACCCGGGGGAAAGGGCGCGCTCGGCTGACTCTCCCCCGGGTTCTACCCGGGGCTGTTGGTT
>CAYOPA010000712.1:0-2084 GCA_964405625.1 uncultured Bryobacterales bacterium | reverse complement strand
ACCAACTATTTTGAGGTCGAGGCGTCCTTCCCCGCCGAGGGCCGCGACTCCATCGACCTGATGATGGCGACGTGGACGCCGGGCTCCTACATGATCCGCGACTACTCGGGACGACTGGACCGCTTCGAGGCCGACGCCGGCGCGGAGAAGATCGCCAAAAACCGCTGGCGGGTGCAAACCAACGGCGCGGCGCGGGTACGGGTGCGCTATCGGCTCTACGCCCGGGAGATGACCGTTCGCACCAACTGGGTGGAGAAGGATTTCGCCATTTTGGTCGGCGCAGCGACGTTCTTGTCCTTGGTGGACCCGGCGACCGACCGCCACGCGGACGTCGGGCACCGCGTACGTTTGGATCTCCCGCCGCATTGGCCCCGCTCGGCGAGCGGCATGGCCGAGGGCGACGGTCCACATACCTATACGGCCGAGGATTTCGACGAGCTGATCGATTCGCCGATCCTGGCGGGCGATTTGGCCGTCTATGACTTCAATCTGGCGGGAACCCCGCATTCGCTGGTGAACCTGGGCGAAGGCGGGGTGTGGGACGGCCCCAAGTCAGCGGAAGCCACTCAGGCGATCACCGCGGCGCAGCTTGCGTTTTGGGGCGGCAAGCCGCCGTACGCCCGCTACCGCTACCTCAACGCGATCACTGAAGCCGGCGGCGGCCTGGAGCACAAGACCTCGACGCTGTTGATGGCGAGCCGCTTCGCCACCAGCACGCGGGCCGGCTTCGTGCGTTGGCTGCGGCTGGCGAGCCACGAGTTTTTCCACACCTGGAACGGCAAGCGCTTGCGCCCGGAGGCGTTGGGGCCGTTTGACTACGAGCGCGAGAACTATACGCCGAGCCTATGGGTGGTCGAAGGGCTGACCTCATACTTTGAGGGCGTCCTGCTGGCGCGCGCCGAGCTCATCGACCACGACGAGTTTCTGGAGGGGCTCTCCGGCGACATTCGCAATGTCCAGACGCGGCCGGGCCGCTTGGCGCAATCGACCGCGGATTCCTCGATGGACGCCTGGGTCAAGTTTTACAAGCGCTTCGACAGCTCCGTGAACGACGAAGTCAGCTACTACGATTCCGGCGCGGTGATCGGCTTCCTGCTCGACGCGAAGATCCGGCAAACGACGAAAGACCGCCGTGCGCTCGACGACGCGATGCGCTTGGCCTACGGGCGCTACTCGGGCCAGGTCGGCTATACGGAGCAGCAGTTTCGGGCATTGTTGAACGAGGCGGCCGGTCAGGATCTCTCGGCGTGGCTCGGCAGGGCCGTCGATCAGCCGGGCGAGCTGGATTACTCCGAGGCGCTGGACTGGTTCGGGCTGCGCTTCAAACCGGCTGACGCCGAAAAGCCCGGCGATGAGAAACCGGCCTGGCTTGGGGTGAAAACTGCCGCGCGGGACGGTCGGCTGCTCGTCACCGGCGTGCAGCGTGGCGGCCCCGCTTACGACGCCGGGCTCAATGTGGACGACGAAATCCTGGCCGTCAACGGTTACCGGGTCCCCGCCGACGGTTGGGACAAACGGCTGGCGCAGTACCGGCCGGGCGACGCGTTGATTTTGCTGATCGCCAGGCGCGAAAAGGTGGAGTCGATCGAATTGAAATCCGCCCGGGCGCCTGCGGAAACCTGGAAGCTGGAGATCAACCCGGACGCCCCAGGGGAAGCGAAGGAGCGATTCAAAGAGTGGCTCACGGGGCCGCCGCCCAAGGTGGACGACTGAACTTTCGAGTCACGACGACGCAGCTCGCGTGGGCGCCGCGCGGGATCCGTTCGCGAAGTTCCTGCCATGAGGCGACCCGGATGTGGCGCAAAAAGGTGCGAGTCATCTTGCCGAACAGCGTCTCGACGATGCTGAGCCAGGAACCATGCTTGGGAGTCAGCACATACTTGAACCGGTTGGGCCGCGTTGCCAGGAAGGCTTGCGTCTCCTTCGAGATGTGAGCCGCAGAGCATCGCGTTGCGCCTGCCCCCTCGGCTGAGACAACCAGTTAAGACACTGTTCGCCGTTCGCTGAAATCTCCTCGACCGGCAAGATAACTGTAGCGCACACTGGACCCGGCTGGCGAAGCGGAGGCGGGCTCTGGTGGAGAC
>CAYOPA010000711.1:0-2085 GCA_964405625.1 uncultured Bryobacterales bacterium | reverse complement strand
CTCATGTCGAGCCCGCTGGCGCTCTTGTCCTTGCCCTTGCCGAGCTTGGTTCCCTTGGTCCAGGCGGCGCGCAACTTGGCATCGCTCGCCAGCAGGTCGAGCAGCGCCGCCGGCAAGCTCGGGTCGATCTCAACTTCGGGTCCGCTACTCGCCTCCGGCTCGGGCTCGGGCTCATCACGGATGATCAGCCCGGCCTCTTCCAGTTCCGGCGCGATCGCCGTCTCGAATGCCTCGGCCATCGCGCCAAGCTCGCCGATGTCGTAGCGTTCGCCGGTGACGTAGAGCAGCCGCGCCGGAACCTCGGTGCGCCCGAGCTGCCGCTTCTTGGCATTCGGCTTGTTGATGGTGCCGGGCAGCCGCAGCACCCGGTCGACGTTGGCCGTGTTCTCGGTACCGCCAAGCGCCGCCTCGATCCGGTGCCCGAACTTCTCCGCCATCTCGCGGACCTCATCCGTGCATTCGACGAGTTCCTCGAGAGCCCAGATCAGTTGCACGCCGTTGCCGCTGTCGATCGCGAGGGTCGGCGGGAAGTCGCTTTCGCGAACCGCCTCGGCCAGCTCCAAGAGCCGCAGCTTCTCCTTCGCCCGGCCGTTCATCGCCGGGTTGTCGGGGTCGTCGCTCGCCAGCACCTCGAGGCGGTCGAGCGGGTCGATGTCAGCCCACGCCGCCCGGATCGAGCCGATGTGCCCCTTGGTTAGCTTGTGCGGCGAGGTCTCGTCGGCTGGCGCGTTGGGGTTGAAGTAGACGTTGCCGCGCTTGTTGTAGGCCTCGGCCACCTTGGCGACGCGCTCGGGCAGGTCCTCGCCGTCCTGCAGCGTGACACCGGCAAACACCCCCTTGTCACCGATGCCGGTGAGATGAAACCGCGGAGCGGTCGGGAATGCCGCCAGAAAGCGACTGGTGTCGCCGCTCATCGGCCCGCCCCCAGGCTCGCCGCCATGGACAGCAGCAGCTCGCGCTCGGACGCTTGGAATTGGGTTATCCGGACATTGATATTACTAATCCTCACAGGGCCCCTCACGCCAGCGCTCGAATGGGCTGCCGCGGGACGATGCCTCCGAACAGCGGACGTCGACGTCCCGGCCCTCCACCGCGTCTTGGATGGTTCGTGTTGCGACCCGGCTGTTCTGTTTCATCGTCTCTCGCGTCCGAATGTCCGGCTGCCGGTCAAGCAGCCCTCCATCCTCTCATCTACCGAATTCGCCGCAAGAGCGTCTCGCCGGCACTCGCTGGCGCTCGACGTGAAGCCTGAAGGCATCGCCGAGTTGGCTGCGTTGCATTGGCGCGCAATTGGTTGACGGGAGAGACAAAAAAATTTCTTGGCGTCTCGAAGCACGGCAATCGGCACCGCTACGCCAGGGAAAACTCGTTGCGAAGAAGCTCATAGCGCTTCAAACGGACCTCAATGAACCGAGGCGTCAGGCCGAAGTCCACAGCGAGCCGTCGAATGGCGACCTCGAGGCGGAGGTTTATCTCGTATCGATCGAAGACGTGACGAGGTTCGCCCTCGAGTGAAGTGGCATCCAGTTCGCTCCCGCTCGCGAACAAGGGCACTCCAGAATTCACGCCAAAGATCCGATGGTCCAAGCCAACTTGCTCGCACCGCCTGCGGAATTGTGGAGCAAGCAGCTTGCGGGGGGCGCACACAGACCCCATGAATTCGTTCGCCCGAATCTCCCGGAAATCTGGCGGCGTATTCAGCGGGGGTGCCGCCGATAGGTGTGCTTCGTTCGGGGTAGTCGTTCTGAAGACGCTACGAGCTTGATCTGGGCCGGACGCACCAAAAAGGTCGCCAGCCGCATTCCGATTGTTCCAGATCCAACCGGGGGCATCGAGTATCCCGTGGCCAGCTTCATGGAAGCAGGTGCTCCGAAGCAGCTCCTCTCGGGAGCCGATCAGCTCGGCGTTGATGTTGATCAACGCACAGTCAGGGATCTGCGAGTCAACTTCGCACACTCCGAACACAGCGGCGCCCTGCTCGTCGTGGACCTGCACGTCGAGGCACCATTCTAGCTCAAAGGAAATCCCGTTGACGCGGACCGCGCGCACCTGTGTGAGCCGATCCACATCAACGACAAGATCCTC
>CAYOPA010000710.1:0-2104 GCA_964405625.1 uncultured Bryobacterales bacterium | reverse complement strand
TGGAGCAGAGCGTTTTCTGGCGCTACCTCGCGCTCGGCTTCGAGCACATTTTGCCCAAGGGGCTTGACCACATCCTGTTTGTGTTGGGCCTTTTCTTGCTCAGCGCAAAGCTCAGGCCTTTGCTGTGGCAGGTAACGGCGTTTACCGTGGCGCACTCGGTGACGCTGGCGCTGTCGATGCTGGGCGTGGTGTCGTTGCCCGAGCGGCCGGTGGAGACGCTGATCGCATTGTCGATCGCCTACGTGGGCGTGGAAAACATGCTCACCAACAAGCTGCACGCCTGGCGAACGGCGCTGGTGTTCGCCTTCGGGCTGCTGCACGGGCTGGGCTTTGCGGGGGTGCTGCAAGAGCTCGGTGCGCCGACGGATCGCTTTCTGACGGCGCTGGTGGGCTTCAACCTGGGCGTGGAGCTCGGCCAGGTGGCGGTGCTGGCGTTGGCGTTTGTGGCGGTGGGGCGTTGGCGAAACCAATCCTGGTACCGGCGCGCCGTCGTGATTCCGGCGTCGCTGGGGATCACCCTGATGGCGCTCTACTGGGCCTGGGAGAGAGCGCTGTAGCACGCGGCTTTGCCGTGCAGTCGAGCCTCTGGCTCGACAAGTTACTTCGCGTGGCGAAGCCCCGCGTGCACGGCGAAGCCGTGCGCCACTATCGCAACTCGCCGAGGTACCAGTCGAAGACTTCCAATAGTCTGTCCAGCGCTTCACTCGACAGGGTCCCGACGTTGATTCGCGGCCGTTTGGTGATCGCTTCCGGCGGCAAGTTGATGCCGGGGACCGCATTGAATCGCGTCAGGAGCTCCCGCCGTAGCGCTTCGTCGGCAAAAGGCGGCTTCTTCGCGTAGTGCTCGAAATAGGGATAGACGCACGCGGCCGATTTTTCACTGCCGCCGTACGCCGCGAAGACTTGATGCCTAACCCCGTCCACAATCTGGGTGGGCACGAATGATGGGTCCGTCGGCCCTTCGCCCCACCGGATTTGCGGGACGCGGGAGGCCGCCCAATCCAATAGCCGTCGAACCGCCTGGATCTCTTCGGGAGTGGCGACTTGATTCATCCGCTCAAAGAGAGACTCCTCGCTCCACTTAACGGCCGGCGGTCGGGGCTTGATCGCGTCCGACTTTTCGGTGCGGCCCACCACCTTCGGAAGAAGCGTGGCGATGCCTTCCCCGACGAACTGGCGGATCTCCACGCCCAAGACCTCCAGCGGGTCGGTCTGTTGATTGAGGAACTCGATAATCCGGCGCAGGTCCGACGGGATTTCGTCGGCGACGAACAGCAGTCGAAGCTTCCCCGCCTGCAAATTGGTTTTCACCTCATCCCAAAAGCTATGAGGTTCTACTCCGGCAAGAAACTCGGCCAGGGTGTCAGCAGAAGAGAGTCCGGCTTCTTCGCATGTCGAGTCGAAGAAGGATTTCATCCTGTCAACCGACCATCCGAAAGCGGCGTTCGATGCATAGTCGAGCATCTGTCCGACCACCTCGCGGCGGATGCGGCTGTCGGTGCTGCGTTTGACCTCGACCAGGGTCGGAACCCCATCCTCGTCGACAAACAGATGATCCAGCCACCCGGTGGCGCCATCGTCGCCGTGTCGAATCGGAGCTTCCCGCCGAATCAGCAGCAATCTGCGCCCGCCCGTACCCGCCGCCAATAGTTGAGGGTGGCGAGCGAGTAATTCCTGAAAGTGTTCTTCCCGCGGAAATGGGCTCAACTGGAGCGCGACGATGCCGTCCGTCTCCCTGATTACAAAGATCTCCCCTGAGTTGTCTGTCATGGACGCAACGTGCAGATCATACCGCACTACCGGCATGATCTTGCGTCGCTACTGCCTGGACTGTGGCGCACGGCTTTGCCGTGCAGTCGAGCCTTTGGCTCGACAAGTTACTCCGCGGGGCGCAGCCCCGCGTGCACGGCGAAGCCGTGCGCCACGCTACTCCTCCGAAGCTTCCGCCGACGAGCCCAGCCGTTGGCCCTGGATCCAGCGCAGAATCGTGCGGTACTCCGCGCTGTCCCTACCCGTCGGCCAACGCAAGCCGCCGCCGTGGGTCAGCCGTTGCGAGTCGCCCACTCCGACGTCGTCCAGCCGCCGCGTCGGCTTGTTCAACAGC
>CAYOPA010000709.1:0-2104 GCA_964405625.1 uncultured Bryobacterales bacterium | reverse complement strand
GTGCGGAGAGCGGCAAGGCCCCCCACGCCAAGGCTAGTGCAAGCCCCAGCGCTCGCGCTGTTTGCATCAAAATTGGATACCCCCAAACTACACGGTTGGTTCAAAACAACGGAAGAGCTGGATCTGCCCCTATTGCAGAACCCGATTCCGCTGCGTACAAGGATGTCCCACCGCCCCTAGCGATAGAACCCCCTGGACTCGGGTATTTTTACCACAAAATAACGCGACGGGTCAAGGCAATCCTGCGATTCAGCGGGTTTGCCCTTTGTTTCTAACGGCTTTCACCTTGACGGGCGCCGACCCTTCACAGAGCCCAGGGTCAGTCCACGATGCCCTTTCGCATAGCGAAACGAACCAGTTCCCCGATCGAGTGCAGGTTCAGCTTTGCCATCACGCGGCCGCGGTGATCGTCCACCGTGTAGACGCTGATCCCCAGTTGCTGGGCGATCATCTTGTTGGTCAGCCCTTCGGCGAGCAGTTGCATGATTTCGCGCTCCCGGCTGCTGAGCAGGTCAATCGGGTCGCGGACGTGGCGAGAGTAGTCGTTGAGCACCATTCCTGACACGGCCGGCGAGAGGTAGCCGTCGCCGCGCGCGAGCGCGTGCACGGCGGTGATCAGGTCGGAGTCGGCGCTGTCCTTGAGCAGGTAGCCTTTGGCGCCCGCCTTCAGCATCTCGCGCACGTAAACGCGGTCCTTGTGCATGCTCAGAGCCAACACCTGGGTGTGTTGCAAGGATTTCAAGATGCGGCGAGTGGCCTCGATTCCATTGAGGTTCGGCATGGTCACGTCCATCACGATGACCTCGGGCCGCAGCTTTTCGGCTTGCGTCACAGCGTCGCTGCCGTTGGCGGCCTCGCCGACCACTTCGATGTCTTGCTCGTCTTCGAGAATCTTGCGGAAGCCCTGTCGGACGAGCGCGTGGTCGTCCACCAGCAGGACTGAAATCTTACGTCGATTCATGTTCCACCACGGCCGGCGCCGTTACCTCGATGCTGAAACCCTTGGCTCCATTGGGAGCGAATGTCAAGACGCCTCCCACCATTGAAGCCCTGGCGCGCATCCCGGCCAAGCCCAATCCGTTGGGTGGGTCTGCATGGGTAGGCATTCCGGAGCCGTTGTCGGTTACACGCAAGCTGACAGTTTTCTGCGCCCCGGCCCGGGTTTCCCAAAGAGCCACCTCCGCCCGAGCGGCGCCGGAATGGCGCGCGATGTTCGTCAAAGCCTCCTGCGCGATCCGAAAAAGCTGGTGCCGCAGACCTGGGTCAAGTCGTTGCGATATCGAGACTTCAGTATTGATGACGATGCCGGTCCGTTCACCGAAGCCATCGGCGAGCCACTCCAGCGCCGCCGCCAGCCCCAGATCATCCAGCACCCTCGGATGCATCAATTGGGACAGGTTACGCGTCGAGGAGATTGACTCATCGAGGATGGCCAGCGCCTGATTTTTTTGACTCTCGAAATCTTCCGGGCTCATGGCGGGGCCCAGGCGCCTGACGCTGGCTTTGAGGGCGGTCAGGTTCTGGCCCAATTCGTCATGGAGCTCTTGAGACAAGCGCCGCGCCGCTTCTTCCTGTTTCTCGAGCAACAGGCCGGAGACTTTGGTGATTGCTTCCTGGCTCTGACGCAGCCGGTCAAACAGCCGGCCGACAAAGCGCACTGACACGACCGAACCGACAAAGGCGAGGCCGGCGCAGGCGATTACCAACGCCAGCGACGTCCTTTGAAGGCGCAGCGCACGCGCCGTAATCTCGTCGGCGCGCCGGGCGGTGACATTGTCGACGACGTCCAGGAACTGCCGCAGCTCCTCGCGGGCTTCATCGACCTGGGTTTCGATCACCCGCTCTTCGCGCACAAAACCGTCGCGCAGCGGGCCGCCCCGCGCCAGCGTCTCAGCATCGGCCAGGAATGCCAAGCTCTTGCTCTCGGCTTGATTCCATTCTTCAACGAGCTCGGGATCGTCCAGCGGCGGATCCACTTCACCGAGCGCCTCGCGGGCGCGCCGAAGCCGTTCGGCGAACTCGTCGGGGTCGGTTTGGTCGGCGCCGTCGCGCAGACGCCGGCCGACGCGCCAGATCTCGAAGCGGCTGATCCGCAGACGCTCCG
>CAYOPA010000708.1:0-2111 GCA_964405625.1 uncultured Bryobacterales bacterium | reverse complement strand
GGCGACCTGGACGGCAACGAGCAGGGCAACCGCGGCGACGCCACCGGCATCAGCCCGTTCATGGACAACCCGACGAATCTGGAGTTCTTCCGGAAGTCGCCCACCGGCCGCGGTCCGGCGGCGATCACCTGCAACGTTCCCGACGCGACGGGCGTGAACCAACTCACCTATCGCCAGGGCAACATCAACCGCAACCAGTACATCGGACCCGGCATCCAGAACTGGGACTTCTCCTTAATGAAGTTCTTCCGGGTGACCGAGAGCGCCAAGGTCGAGTTCCGGTTTGAGTCGTTCAACTTCTCGAACCACCCGAACTGGAACTTCCCCGACACCGGCATCACCTCGCTCAACTACGGCCGCACCATCAGCGCCCGCGCTATGCGGACCAACCAGTTCGCGTTGAAATTCCTGTTCTGATCGACGCAAGTCGACCGACCTATCAACCCCGGCGGCTGTGACCCAGCCGCCGGGTTCTTTTTTGTCCTGTGGCGCCGGCGATCCCGGACCCGAAGCTCAGACCGAGATCCCGAACGAGGCGCCGAACTCTTCCGCCAGCAGGTAGCCCAACGCCTGCTGATACAGGGCGTCGCTCCGGCGCCGAATCGGCTCCTCGTCCCGCTGCGGGAAAGCCATGTGCTCCAGCTCGTGCAGAAAGACGGACAGCAGCCCGGAATGGAAGCATAACCGCGCGTAGGTCTCTTGCGATTCGGCGTCAACGGGCGGGATGAGCTGCTGCGCCGCCATGCTCGACAACGTCAGCGGCGCCCAATCGCGAATCGCCTCGATGGCCAAGTCGATTTCGCCCACACGTCCGCCGGTGTCGGCGGCCAAGCGGCGAGCCAGCGGGCCGTCCGACGGCGGCTGGTGGTGATGGCCCAGGCAGGCGCAGGCGTTGCGGCGGCGCAGGTCCGCCACTAGCAGGTTGGGCAGCCGCTCCAAGGTCGGGTCGTACTCGGCCCGGAGGGCGGCGGGCAGGGCGGGGAAGGTAAAGCGCAACGCCTCCCGCAGCGAGTCCGCGAACCAGGAACGCCCGCGCGGATAGGTCGCCAAGATCAGCGGAAATCGCTCGCCCGCGGAGATCAAGGTCTGACCGCGCCCCACGGCGCGCTCGAAGAGCTCAACCAAAAGCCCCTTGGGGCGAACCAGGTGTCGTCTGCTCCGCACAGTCGCCCGACCTCCTTCGGCCTCATCATACAGCCCGGCCGGCGCGGGCGCCGGGCGATCACCTTGCTATCCTTGAAGTCTGGCGTGATCCCATGGCCCTCCCACGCAGTTATGGACCCTCTGGCTTCGGCATCGATTTCTCAACGCCATGGGTGACGAAGTGGTTGCTGATCGTCAACTTCTCGGCGTTCATCCTCTACTTTTTCGCCGTCCAACTCGAGATCTCGGCGCTGACGGGGCTGTTCAAGGCGCTGAGCCTGATTCCCAATTGGGTGGTGTTTGGCGCGCTGTGGCAGCCGTTTACCTACCTGTTTCTGCACGACCCGTACGGCTTCAACCACGTCCTTTTCAACATGCTGGGCACGTGGATGTTCGGCCGGATGGTCGAGCAGTCTCTGGGTTCGAAGCGTTACCTGGAGTTCTATCTCTTCTGCGGCGCCGGGGCGGGGCTGTGCGACGTGGCGCTACGCTTCTTGTCGGGGGCGAACACGGCCATTCCCACGATCGGCAATTCGGGCGCTTTGTACGGGATTGTTCTGGCGTTTGCGATGATCAGTCCGCGGGCGCCGGTGCTGCTGTTCCCGTTCCCGATCGCCATCCCGGCCTGGGTGCTGGCGGCGGTCTACGGCGGCATCGCATTTCTGTCGTCCTTTGGCGATCCGGGAGGTCGGATCAGTCATATCGCGCACCTGGGCGGCATGGTCTTCGCCTACGTTTACCTGCGCCGCCGTCCGGACTTCTTGAAGATCGACTGGGTCGGCTCCTATCGCCAATGGAAGCTGCGCCGGGCGCGACGCAAGTTTGAGGTCTACATGCGCAAGCGCGACGGCGGCGACGGCGGAGGTCGGGTCAACTGACGCCGCCAGGGCTGCTGTTAGCAACCCCTTTGGCGTGATATCATCAAGTTTTCACGCGCCACGATAGCTCAGTTGGTAGAGCAGCGGTTT
>CAYOPA010000707.1:0-2113 GCA_964405625.1 uncultured Bryobacterales bacterium | reverse complement strand
CAAGCTCGTCGTAGCTGGTATCGGGATGGACGAACTTGACCATCTCGACTTTCTGAAACTGGTGCTGCCGGATGATGCCGCGCGTGTCCCGGCCATACGAGCCGGCCTCGCTGCGAAAACAAGGCGTGTAGGCGGCCAGCTTGAGCGGAAGCTGCTCGGCCTCCAGCGTTTCATTCGCGAACAGGTTGGTGACTGGAACCTCGGCCGTCGGAATCAGCCAATAGTCCGTGCCTTCCAGATGAAACAGGTCCTCGGCGAACTTAGGAAGCTGCCCGGTCCCGAACAGCGACTGCGAATTGACGATAAACGGCGGCAGAGTCTCGGTATAGCCGTGCTCGCGCGTGTGGACGTCGAGCATAAAGTTGATCAGCGCCCGCTCAAGCTTCGCGCCCGCGCCCATGTAGACGGCGAAGCGCGCGCCGGTGATCTTGGCCGCCCGTTCGAAGTCGATCAGCCCCAGCTTCGGCCCCAGATCCCAGTGCGCCTGCGGCTCGAAATCCAAGGCGCGGGCCTGGCCCCAACGGCGGACTTCCTGGTTCGCAGACTCGTCGGGGCCGTCGGGCACGCTCTCGTGGGGGATGTTCGGGATGCTGGCCAGCAGGTCGGACTGCTCCTGGTCAGCCTGCGTAACGGCGTCTTCGAGACCCTTGATCCGCTGCCCGATCTCGCGGCTGCTCTCAATGGCGTCCGAGGCGTCCGCGCCGGACTTCTTCGCCTGCGCCACGTGGGCCGAAAACTCATTGCGCTGCCGCTTGAGCTCTTCAATCTCGCTGACAGCCGCTCGTCGGCGCTCGTCGGCGGCGAAAAATTCGTCCAAAAGCTCGGGCTGGACGCGATGTCGCAACCGTAGCTTGAGGGCGTCACCGTCGCGGCGCAACAGATTGAGGTCGATCATGTGCTCGACCCAGTGTATCAGCGGGAAGGCGCCCGGAATGCGAGTGAATTTAGGCCGCTCGCGGGGCGTTCAGATAGGCCGCGTACGCTCGACGTCCGCCGTCGCGGGGGTCCCAGGAGCTGAGCACGGCGCCGAGCAGCTTGACGCCGTCGGCGCGCAACACAGTCTCGGCTTGCAGCGCCTGCGCCGCGCTGGTGTGGCCGGCGCGCACCACCAGCACCGCGCCGTCGGCATGGCGCGCCAGCACCCGCGCGTCGGAAACCGCCAGGGCGGGCGGCGTATCGACGATCACCACATCGAAACGGCGGCGGAGCTCCTCCAACAGGCTCGCCAGAGCCTCCGAATGCAACAATCCAGCCCCACCGTGCGGCGCCACGCCGCTGGCCAATAAGCTCAGTCCTGGAGATCCGTCCAGCGCCACGATGGCCTGCCGCATGGCCGCCTCAGAGAGCGGCCCGGTTCGCAGCAGACCGCTCAGCCCCGTCCGATTTCCAGTTCCAAAGATACGGTGCAGCCGGGGCCGGCGCAGGTCGGCGTCGACCAGCAAGACCTCCCGTCCAAGCTCCGCGAGCGACAGCGCCAGGTTGGCCGCCACGGTCGTCTTGCCGTCGGAGGCCGCCGGGCTCGTCACCGCCCACACCGTGCCGCTCGTTCCTCCCGCCCCCTCCAGCAGCAGCGACGTGCGGACCGAGCGGATGGACTCGGCCAGCAGCGACGGACCCCGGCGGGTGGCCGCCACCTCCGGCCGCCAGTCCGCCGGCCCCGCCGCGCCGGTCGCCGACGTCAGGTTCTTGCCCGAGGGCTCGCAGCGGGCGTCCGGGATGGCGCCGAGCTCGCGCATCGACAGCACCGCGCCCAGCTCGCCGGGCTGCCGAAACGTCTGGTCCAACCGCCCACTCAGCAGCGCCGCGCCCAGCGACAGCAGCATCCCCAACCCGAGCCCTGCCGCCGTGGCGAGCCAAGGGTCCGGCCCCAAGGGCCGGCGCCCGGGGGATCCGCCACCCGCAGCAACGGAACTGGGCTCAGGGAGGCGAGCTTCGCTTGGCGCCGAGCCTCCAAGAAACTCTGGTAGAGACCCCGATCCGCGGCGGCCTGGCTTTCGAGGACCTCGTGGCGAGCCGCAGCTTCGACCGCCTCGGCCAAGAGCTCCAGACGCCGGTCCCGCTCCTGCTCCAGCAGCGCCGTCCGCAGCTCGGCCCGAGCCAGCGCGGCTTGCGG
>CAYOPA010000706.1:0-2116 GCA_964405625.1 uncultured Bryobacterales bacterium | reverse complement strand
CGCCGCCGCCCGCCTGCACCACAACCCCAAGTCGCCGTTCAATCTCATCGTTTACGGCGCAGAACAAAGCCTCCAGCGGCTCGGCCGTGGCGACAATTCCCAGATCGCCCAGCCGCCGCCGGCCGGCGGCCTCATAGCCCTCCAACATCCGCCCGATATTCAACGGCCCCCCGCTCCCATCGTCCGCAGGCAACCCCAACGGCTCAGCGTCACACCCGCAGAACGGACAGACCCGCTCGGTCGCCAGCATGCGCTTCCGGCAGACCCAACACATCGCCAGCCGGGCGGCAGCCCTTGAGACGGGATTCTCTTCGATCAGACCGGCCTTGAGCATCCAGGAGAACAAGCCCTGTAGCGCGCTCAACACGCGCTCCTGCCAAGCTGCCCGCTCCCGCGCCGCCGCCCCGGCCCCGGCCTTGGCTCTCGCCGCATGGATCATCTCGCCGACTTCAGCCGGCCCAATCTCGCAAACCAACCGGCCGCCCCAATCTGGCAAAACGGCCCGCTCAAGCCGATCCACGGCCCCGCCGACCCGCTCACCGAAAGGCCCGGTATACGCTTCCCCCGATGCGTCCCACCGCCTCACCGCCGCCGTGAACGTCAACGCCGACGCCGCCCGGTCCTTCACCCCTCCGCCTCCGCCGAATCCCGCCCGATCGCTTCAAACAACACCTTGTTCCAGTCGTCCATCGCCGCCACCTTTTCGGAGTCGTAGCCGTGCCGGTCGTACACCTTCGTTATGCCCTGCTGGCTGTGATTCAGCACCATGCCGACCACCAGCCGCGGAACCCCCGCCGACGCCATACAGCTTGCCGCCGTGCGCCTCAAATCATGAGGCGTCCATGGCCGCTCAAACCGTCGACGCCGCGGCAACGAGCTCAACCACCGCCGGACGGCATGAGCAAGGGCGTTCACCTCGATCGACTGATCTCCGCCGCCGCGCGGAGTCGGGAACACGCATCCCCGCTTGCGCTTGCGTCCGGCCGCCTTCCGGCGCGCTTCCAAGATCTCCCGAGCCGCCAGATTCAACGGGACGCGATGAGCCAAGCCGTTCTTGGCGCGCTCCGCCGGAATCGTCCAGATCCCGGCCCGTAGGTCGATCTCCGCCCACGTCATACCCGCCACTTCACCAGGACGCTGAGCCGTAGCCAGCACCAAGCGCAGCGCGTCCACCATGTCCGCGCTTACGTGAGCTTCGCCGGGCGCCAGCTCTCGCCAAAAGCGCCGCAGCTCGTCGGCGGACAGAACGCGGTCCTTCGCAGCCTCTCGCGTCGGCGGCTTCACCTTGGCGGCTGGATTCGCTACAGCCAGATCGACCTGGATCGCCCAGTTGAACAACCCCCGGATGACGGCAAGCAGGCGATTCGCAGCGGTCGGCGCGGTCTGCGCCTTCGCCTCGATAAGGCGGATCACGTCCGCCCGGCTGACGTCGGTAACCTTCCAGTGCTTCCACGTCGGGAGCACATCGTTCTCCAAGTAGGACGTATCGCGCGCGCCGGAGCGCTTGCCCGCCGCGTGCCGTTCCAGGTACTCCGCGGCCAGCTCGCCGAACGTATCGGCCCGCCTGCGCTCCTTGCGGGCCTCCAGGGGATCTTCGCCACGATCGACACGCCGCCGGATCTGGATAGCCTCAGCCCGCGCCGCCGAAGCCGTCCAGACCGGCCACCGGCCGATCGTCAACCGCCTCTCCCGTCCAGTCGCGGCCACATAGTTTAGGACCCACGAGCGCGTCCCGTGCGCCGAGATCTTAAAACCAAAGCCCGGCATGATCTGGTCGTAGTAGATACGGGTTCCCTCATCGGGAAGCTCGAAGGCCCGCACCAGCTTCTCTGTTAGGTGGAATTTCTGGACCCGGCGCGGCTTGCTGTCAGCCCCGCGCCCGGCGACGGATACGGTTGAATTGTTCACGTTTACACCTCGGTAATTAGGTCGGTAAATCCGCCAGCAGCCCAGACCGAATCAACCCCCGATTCGGCCCCTAGTCCGACGACGGTCCGACGCTTTTTTGCCTATCGGTGTCTGATTGTGCCGCAGCTTGTCGCCTTGTGTCAATACCTAAGTGACGCTCCACCAGTAGCTTACAGAGTCAAACGCCCGGCCCGCTTAAGTTCGCCAG
>CAYOPA010000705.1:0-2118 GCA_964405625.1 uncultured Bryobacterales bacterium | reverse complement strand
GGAGATCAGTCTCTGGTTTACAAGGTTGTCTTCGGCCAGCAACACTCGAAGCCGAGGCACCGCGGCAATGGCGGCAGCGGCATCCTCGGGGGAGAGCGGCTTCGGCCTCTCACCGTCCGCCAGCTCAAACGGCAGTGTGAACGTGAACGTACTGCCCAAACCGAGCTCCCCTTCGACCCAGATCGAGCCGCCCATCCGGCGGACCAACTGCTGGCAGATCGCCAGCCCGAGGCCCGTACCGCCGTACTTGCGCGTGGTCGAGCCATCGGCCTGCGTGAACGGCTGGAAGATCAGCGAGCGCTTCTCGGGCGGGATGCCGATGCCGGTGTCGCTGACGGAGATCTGCAACGTGATCTGCATCCCGCTCTGGCGCTCCACCACAGTGCGGACTACGACCCCGCCACGTTCGGTGAACTTGATCGCATTCCCGACCAGATTCACGAGAATCTGCCCGAGCCGCCCTGGATCGCCCGCGAGGGGATCCGGCGCTTCTGGAGCGATCTCCGACACCAGACGCAAGCCCTTGCTTTGCGCGCTGCGGGTCAGGGGTTTCAAGACCCTGTCGAACTCCTCGCGGAGCGAGAACTCCACCCGCTCGAGATCGATCTTTCCCGCCTCGACTTTGGAGAAATCCAGGATGCTGTTGATGAGAGAGAGCAGGGAATGCGCCGATGTCCGGATGAGCGAGAGGTACTCGCGCTGCTCCGGACTGAGCTCGGTGTCGAGGGCGAGCTCCGTCATCCCGATGATGCCGGTCATCGGCGTCCGGATCTCGTGGCTGATATTGGCCAGGAACTGGCTCTTGAGCCGCGCGGATTCGAGGGCGGCGTCGCGCGCCAGAGCGAAGGCTTCGGCGGTGGCCGCCAGCTTGGCTGCCTGCTCCTCCAGTGCCGCGTTGGCGCGCACCAGGTCCTCCGCGTAGCGTGCGCTCAATAACTGTGCCTGCTCGCGCTGAATGCCCTGGGCAATCGCGTCGGCCACTGTGGCGAGACCTGCCAGTGTCTGATCCGGCAGCGGCCACCGCCCGAACATCGCAAGGACGCCGACCAGCTTCTGCTCCGCCAGCAACGGGTAGCCGGCAAACGAGACCAGTTTCTCTCGCCGGATCCAATCCATGTCGTGGAGAGCCGAGGAGTCAGCATCGAGGTGGTTGTCGAGCAAGGGACGGCGCGACTCGGCCACCCGCTTCATCAGCCTTGTCGCGGTGTGCCGGGCGCCGGGATCGGCGTCGAGGCCGGCGGAGGTTCGCAGACCCAGACCTCCCTCGTCTGGATTGAGCGCCCAGATCCCGGCCAGCGCGGCGTCCAGGTGGTCCACCATCGCCTGTGCGACACCCGCCAGATCCGCTCGGCTCGCAAGAGCGCTTCGCACGTCTCCGACGAACGCCGCGCGGCGCAGCTCCCCCTGCCGCTCGGTTTCCTCCCGCCGCCTTCGGGCGAGCAATGCACCGCTGATCCGCAGGCTGACAGCCCAGGTAAACAGCAGCAACGAAACGGCTACGATCACAGCCGCCATGACGGGCTTTCCACGGCTGATCTGCCTTCTGAGGGTTTCCTGGCTGCTGGCGCGCAAGGCGCCGAGAGCAAGATCGACCGCGGTGCTCAGCCGGTTGCTCCGATCCCGCAGCCGTTCGCTACCCAGGAGCGTCAACGCTTCGACTCGGCTGCCTTGCCGCGCCAGAGCGACTGCCCGGGACTCCTCGAGGTTCAGTTCGCGGCCGGCCTCCAGGATCTCCCCGAGTAAAGGGTCCGCCGGATCCTCCGCGACAAGCGTCTCCAAGTCAGCGAGCATTGCCTCGCGGCTCGTCAGAGCGTTCTGGTAGTATTCAAGCCAGCGGAGGTCGCCGGTGCGGACTGCCAGTTCGGCTGCCAGGGCAATGGATGTATTCCTCTCCCCGATTGCGCCGGCCAACTCCACCAGGCGGCTGTCGCGACCCTGTACCCGCTGAATCGCCTCCACCGACGACCACACGTACCAGCCAAGCGTGGCGATAAGAGCCAGTGCCAGCGCCGTGGCCAGCATGATGAGGCGGATGGGGAGCGCGTTCGCGGCGGTCCCCGCTCTTCCTTCCGCATCGCTGCGGGCGCGCTGAGGCACGTCAGGTTTCGACGCGGTTTC
>CAYOPA010000704.1:818-2123 GCA_964405625.1 uncultured Bryobacterales bacterium | reverse complement strand
CGGACGGCTCCGGCGGGGCCGAGGGCGGCTCTTCGCGTTTGGGAGCAGGGGCGGGCTCGGCTTCGGCGGCGCGCAGGGCGTCTTCCTTGAGCACCCGTCCGCCGGGCCCGGTTCCTTCCACGTCGGAGGCGTCCAGGCCGGCCTGGCTGAGCACGCGCTGCGCCGAGGGCATCACGCGCGGGGCGCCGTCGGCCGGGGCCGATTTTTCGGCCTTGGCGGCGGGCTTTTCTTCCTTGGCGGGCTTGTCGGCCTTCTTCGGAGCGGCTTCTGCCTTGGCTGGCTCGCTCTTGGGCTTGCCGTTGGCGGCTTTCCTGGCGTCGCCGGCCGGGGCCTCGCCCTCTTCGAGCATGCCGATCACATCGCCGACGGCCGCCTCTTCGCCGTTTTTCTTGAGGATCTTCTTGAGGATGCCGCTGGCCGGGGCCGGCAGCTCGATGGCGGCCTTGTCTGTTTCGATTTCGACGAGAACCTCGTCGACCTCGACGTAGTCGCCTTCGGCCTTACGCCACTCTCCGATCTGGACTTCGGTGATGGATTCGCCCGATTGCGGGACTTTCAACTCGACAGCCATGGGTGTGGATACGCTTCGCGGGGCCGCCGGCGGCGGTCGGCCCCGCAATTGTCTTTCATTGTCGCACTTTCGCCGCGCTAATCGAGGCCGGCGAACGCCTCGTCGATGAGTTGTTGCTGCTCCAGCTTGTGGCTGCTGGCCGAACCGGTGGCCGGGCTGGCCGATTCCTGGCGCGTGACGCCCTCGAACGGATGCCGCCCCGGCAGCTCGTTACAAAAGCGGAAGCGCAGGTACGGCCAGGCCCCCATATTGGCCGGCTCCTCTTGCACCCAGACGGCCGGCGTCCCTTCTGGAAACGCGGCCAGCGCCTGCTCCAGACGGTGGTCCGCCAGCGGGTAGAGCTGCTCCACGCGCAGGATCGCCACCTTGCCTTCGAGCTCGCGCTCGCGCCGCGCGCGGTGCAGGTCGTAGAATACCTTGCCTGTACACAGCAGGATGCGCTGGACCGCTTCCGGCGGCGCCGTATCGTCGGCGATGATGCGCTGGAACTCGCCATCGGTGAGCAGTGAGAGGTCGGAGACCACGTCCGGGTGCCGCAACAGGCTCTTGGGAGTCATCACGATCAGCGGCTTGCGCCATGGACGCACCACCTGACGGCGCAGCGCATGGAAATACTGCGCCGGGGTCGTCGGATAGATGACCTGCATGTTGTCTTCGGCGCAGAGCTGCAGGAAGCGCTCCAGACGGGCGCTGGAGTGCTCCGGGCCCTGGCCCTCAAAGCCGTGGGGCAACAG
>CAYOPA010000704.1:0-808 GCA_964405625.1 uncultured Bryobacterales bacterium | reverse complement strand
AACAGCAGCACCAAGCTGTTGAGCCGTTGCCACTTGTCCTCGGCGCTGGACAGAAACTGGTCGATGATGACTTGCGCCGCGTTGACGAAGTCGCCGAACTGCGCCTCCCACAGCACCAACCCGGCGGGCCATTCCAAGCTGTAGCCGTACTCAAAGCCCAGCACGCCGGCTTCCGACAGCGGCGAGTTGTGAACCTCGAACGGTCCCTGCCGCGGCGACAGGTGCCGCAGCGGCGCGTAAGCGTGACCGAACTCCACATCACGCAGCACCGCGTGGCGGTGGCTGAAGGTGCCGCGCTCGCAGTCCTGACCGCTAAGACGCACCCGGTAGCCTTCCAGCAACAGCGTGCCGAAGGCGAGCGCCTCGCCGGCGGCCCAGTCCAGGGGGCGCTCGCCCTTGGCCATTTCGGCTCGCATCTTCAGCAGCCGGGCGATCCGCGAGTCCGGATGAAACTCCTGCGGCGTACGGCTGAGCTTGTCCAGAATTACCCGCAGTCGCTCGGCCTCCACCTTGGTGTCGACATCGTCGACGCCTTCCTCGGGACCGCCGCGGTAGCCGGCCCAAGTGCCGGTCATCTGGTCGCCGATGTGGATGTAGTCTTCGCTCTTGGCCGCGCTGAGCTCTTCTTCCAGGTGCGCGCGACGCTCGTCGGCGATCTCGTCGGCTTCTTCGCGCGAGATGTCGCCCTGGGTGAGCAGGTGTTCCAGATAGGCTTCGCGGACCGATTTGCGCTTGGCGATCGCCTTATAGAGCAGCGGCTGCGTGAACGACGGCTCGTCGCCCTCGTTGTGCCCGCGCTTACGGTAGC
>CAYOPA010000703.1:0-2139 GCA_964405625.1 uncultured Bryobacterales bacterium | reverse complement strand
CACGTGGCGCCGCTGCGGGACGCGACCGGCCAGTCGGCGCCGATGTACATCGCGCACACGCCGCATGGCGGTTTCTTTCCGCCCACGCGACCGCGTACGCCATTCGGCCTGCACGCTTTCGGCGGCGCAAACGTGCAGGGGCTGGGGCTGATGGCGCGGCTGCAACCGAACAAGGCGCCGCTCTTTGAGCAGGCGGCCCAACAGGCGCGGTCGATGCTGGAGCAGTCATTGGGGATGCGGTTGGACACGAAACGCGACGGCGATGAGCTCACGGCCACGGTGCGGCTGGTTAATACAGCGGGCCACAAGCTCCCGACCGGATTCCCGTCGCGTCGGCTTTGGCTCCATCTGCGAATTGAAGGCGCCGCCGGGCGGCCGGTTTTTGAGTCCGGCGCTTGGGACCCCGCCACCGGCGAGATCGTGAACCGCTTGGACGCGACGGAGCTGGAGCCCCATTACGACGTGATTCGCGATCCGAAGCGCACCATGATCTATGAGACCGAGATGGCGTCTCCCGACGGCCGCTCCACCCATTCGCTCATGCGCGCGGACCGCTGGCTCAAGGACAACCGCTTGCTACCGCTCGGTTTCGTCGACGGACAGGAACGGCCGGAGGGGCTGGAAGACTTTTCTATCGGGCCGGTCGGCGTAAGGGACGACTCGAGCTTCCGGCCTGGGGGTGATGAAGTAACGTACGTGGCTACGGTAGACCCGGATGAGGGCCCCTGGACCGTCACGGTCGAGGCCCTGTTTCAGAGCATCAAGCCCGAACACGCCGGGGCTCTATCGGGCGACTCGATGGAGGAGCGGCGATTTCGGTCGATGTTTGAAGGGGTCAGTCCGCCCGCCGTAATCGGACGGGAGCAGGGCGTGGTGCGGTAGTCGTTCGGCTGCGCTACGCTGGGCGGGATGAAGCGCGGGCTGCTGCTGTCGCTGGCGTTGGCCGTCGTCTCGGCGGGCTGCTCGCAAAGCCGCGCCGTGGTCGCGCCGCCGGCGGAGAACCCGCGGGCCAAGCTGCTCTACGCCAATCTGTGGGTGCAGCAGTCGGCGGAGTACAGGGCGCTGTGTCGCCAGATCTACCGCAACGCCGAAGAGCTCATCGTGGATCGCTTACAGCGCAGCCGCTTCGCCAAGCCGCCCGCTGTGGTGCTGGACCTGGACGAGACGGTGATCGACAACTCCGGCTTCCAGACCTGGCTGCACCGCAACCGCGAGACGTATTCAAGCGAGGGCTGGGCGCGGTGGGAGCGCTGGCAGGCCGCCCAGCCGACGATCGCGGCCGTTCCGGGGGCCGCGGAGTTTTTGCGGGCAATCGCCGAGGCGGGCGCGACGCCGGTGTACATCTCCAACCGCCGCGATGACAGCCGCGCCCACACCGTCGAGGCGCTCATCAAGCTGGGTCTGCTGGAATCCGACGAACCCGACCGGCTGCTGCTGCGGACGGACACTTCGTCCAAGACGGCCCGCCGCGAACGCGCGGCTGAGACCTGGACGATCGTGGCGCTGTTCGGCGACAACTTGGCGGACTTCGACGAGAGCTTTGAGGGCTCAGGCTCCGACCTGGAGACGCGCAACGCCGGGGTAGGGGAGCACGCCGACCGCTGGGGCGTGGACTGGTTTGTGCTGCCGAACCCGACCTACGGCGACTGGGAGCGGCCCTTGGGGGAGGATCTGGAAGGCAAGCTGATCGGGCCGTCGGAGTTGCCGCGATAGACCACTTCGTGGCCTCACGAGCCTCGACCTGGGGGTCGAGGCGGCAGGCGTGGGCGCCTGCGCTACGAAACCGGTACAGCCCGATGGACTGATCAGAAATGGATTGCCCGGCCGTCCACCGCGAAGGCGGCTTCCTTGACCACTTCCGCCAGCGTCGGGTGGGCGTGCGAGGTCCTTGCGATATCCTCGCTCGACGCTCCAAACTCGATCGCCACCGCCGCCTCGGCGATCAAGTCGCCCGCGCGCGGGCCGATGATGTGGACGCCGAGTATGCGGTCGGTCTCCTCGTGCGCCAGGATTTTCACAAACCCCTCGGTCTGGTTCAGCGCCTTCGCCCGGCCGTTGGCCATAAAGGGGAACTTGCCCTTGCGGTAGGGGACGCCGGCTTCCTTGAGCTGCTCCTCGGTCTTGCCCACCGAGGCGATT
>CAYOPA010000702.1:0-2143 GCA_964405625.1 uncultured Bryobacterales bacterium | reverse complement strand
TGCGATTTGGGACATCAAGTATCACTTGGTGTGGATCACGAAGTACCGCTACAAGGTGCTGCGAGGAGGGGTGGCGGAGACGGCTCGAGACCTGACCCGGCAGATCTGCCAGGCGTGGGAGGTGCGGATCGTACGAGGGGCGGCGTCGCCGGATCACGTGCACATGCTGGTGTCATCGCCGCCCCAATTGGCGCCGTCGAAACTGGTGCAGTACATCAACGGACGGTCGTCGCGACGGCGGCAAGACGAATTTCCGCACTTGCGGAAGCTGTATTGGAGCCAGCACTTGTGGGCGCGGGGGCACTTCTGCGCGACGGTGGGCGCGGTGGATGAGAGGACGATCCGAGAGTGCATCGAAGGGCAGAAGTGGGATGAAGACGACCAGGGGTTTCAGGTGACAGCGCCCACCGAGCCTTGAGCCGGCTCTAAGCCGGGACGTTATTCAGGCGGAGGGCGGTCAGCAATGACCGTCTCTGTCGCGACCCGCAATTATTTCCACGTTGTTCGGCAAACGACATTCTCAGCGCCAAAGCCGGCGCCGTAGCGCGCCCTCCCCTCCAAAGCCTATGCTCGGATCAGGATACAGTTAGCCGCATAGCAGACCGGTCAGGGGTCCCGTACTGTCGGCGAAGCGCTCGGTCGGGACCCCGAACGCGTTCAACATGGAAACGTAAAGGTTCGCTAACGGCGTGTCCTCGCTGTAGATTCTGTGCTGGGCGGGTTCCAACCGGCCGCCGGCCCGGCCGGCCAACAACAATGGCACGTTGTGGGGGTCGTGGCGGTCTCCGTCCCGGAGCCCCGAGCCGAACAGTATCATTGAGTTGTCCAGCACGTTGGACTCTCCCTCCGGCATCGATCGCAGCTTGCGCAGCAGGTAGGCGTACTGCTCGACGTGCCAACGGTTGATTAGTTGGTACTGCCGCATGGTTTCCGGGTCACGGCGATGGTGGGAGATCTGATGATGTGAGCCGCTGACCCCGTCCAGGAAGGAGAAGCTTGCGTTGCTCACGGCGTTGGCGAACATGAACGTCGCAATCCGCGTACTGTCGGTTTGAAATGCAAGGGCGATGATGTCGAGCATCAGCCGCACCCGCTCGGCATGGTCGCGCGGCTCATCGCCGGGCCTGGCGGCGGGGTCAATCGGCGCGCGCGGCTTCCAATCGAGTTTCTTGGACTTCCCGGCGCGTCGGATTCGGTCTTCAAGGGAACGCACCACCGAGAGGTACTCGTCCATGCGGCGCTGGTCCTCCACGCCTAGGTCTTTGCGCAGGCGCTTGGCGTCATCCACCACCAGGTCGAGCAGCCAAGAGTCCTGTCGGGTAGCGCCGTCGCCTGGCCGGCCCGCCCGGAACAGACGTTCGAAGGCAAGCCTTGGATTGATCTCGCGAGCCAGCGGGCTGGTCGGCGTGTTCCAGGAGATGTGTCCGCCGTAAACCTTGGTGTATCCGACAACAAGGCCGACCCCGGTCGATACCGGTTCCGTGCCGAGCTCCAGTGAGGCGACCGGCGTTCGGCCGCCCAGTTTTTGGGCCGCGACCTGATCCATCGAGACGCCATTCGCGCTGATGTCGATGCCTAGCGTTTTGGTAATGGTGGTGCTGGTCAGGAAACCGGCGGTCTTGGCGAAGTGGCCGTCTCCGTCGTTGCTGGCGGCGTTCCAAAGGTTCGTCAGTACATGAACGTCGCTGTTGAGCTCCGCCAACGGCTCCAGGGTCGGGCTCAGATCGTAACCCGACCCTGCCCGCCGCGGCGTCCATTGATCCGGGTGCGTTCCGTTGGGCATGTACAGGACCGCCATCCGAATGGGCGACGCCGGAGCCCGCGATTTGCCCTGGAGCGGAGTCGGTGTCATCGCCTCCAACCATGGTAGGCCGACCGCCGCGCCAAGTCCGCGAAGCAATGTTCTGCGATTGAGCGTTTGTAATGACTGCATTCTAGCGCCCTCTTTCAGCGACTCCGAGCCGACTCGGGATTGTACGTGAGCCTGGCTTCATTCGAAACGGCTCGCTATTTACGATTCCCAGAATCAACGCATTTGCATTGTAATCGGATTGCTTAACTTGATCCGCGATCTTGTCCACGCTGCAGGCGTCGGCCAAAGTGAGGGCACGAATATACTTGACTCATCAGAGTTTCTCGTGCA
>CAYOPA010000701.1:0-2144 GCA_964405625.1 uncultured Bryobacterales bacterium | reverse complement strand
GCTGTATTTCCAGGACGATTGGCGCTTGCGCCCCAACTTGACGCTGAATCTCGGCCTTCGTTGGCAGACGGAGTCGCCGTACCGCACCAAGTACGGTCAGCAAAGTCAATTCGACCCCACGGCCATCGATCCGCTGACCGGCAACCGGGGCGCGTTGGCGCACCCGACCGGCAATCTCGCCTCGCGCGACGGCAACAATTTCCAGCCGCGTGTCGGCCTCGCTTGGACGATCAACCCAAAGTTGGTCTTCCGCGGCGGCTTCGGCGTGAATGCGCTCGATCTGTGGACGAATAGCTTGAACGAGAACTTCGAGGAATACTTTGCGACGGCGGTGGCCGAACAGCCCCCGGGGAATCCCGACATCGCCTTCTACCTGCGCAACGGTCCGCCGTCGGTTAGCTTCCCGATCGGCGCTGACGGAACGGTGCCGTTTCGCGGCGCAAATTTCGCCAGCCGCCAGGCATCCTGGTTCGATCCGAATATGCGGCTGCCGTACATCATGAACTGGAACGGCGGGCTTCAGTGGGAAGCGGGCCGGAACCTGCTCTTCGAGGCGCTGTATCAGGGCTCCGCCGGCGTCGGCCTGCTCAATCGCTGGAACGTCAACCAGATTCCGCTCGATATATCGAGCGATCCGGTCGAACTGGAGCGCATCCGGCGCGCCTCGCAGAACTTCCGGCCGTATCCGCACTTCGGCAACATTTTCCACTACAGCAACTTCGGCCACAGCAGCTTCCATTCGGGCACGGTCAAGGTCGAGCGGCGCATGACGAGCGGGCTGCATTTCACCAGCTTCTACACCTTCGCCAAGTCGATCGACGAAGCCTCGGACGACGGTACGGCGTCGGGCATCGACTACTACAATCGCCGCCTGGAAAAGGCGCGTTCGAACTACGACGTCACTCACCGCTGGGTGACTTACGCGCTGTGGGAACTGCCCTTCGGCAAAGGCAAGCGCTGGATGCGCAACGCCAACTGGCTGGCCAACGGCGTGCTGGGGAATTGGGAACTCAACGTCATCCAAACGGCCGAGAGCGGCGTCCCGATGAATTTCACCTTCGCGGGTTCGCCGAACGTCTATCTGCCGATGGGCCTCCGCCCCAATATGGCCCCGGGAGCGACCTACGACGATATCCCGCTGCCCTGGGACCGCCGCGCGAACGGTCGCCATCAGGTCGCCGTGCAGCCGCCCTGGGCGGATATCAACGCCTTTGCCTACCCGGCGTCGTTCACTCCGGGCAATGCCGGCCGCAATATCGTCACCGGCCCGGGAATGTTCTGGCACCAAGTCAGCATCGCCAAGAGCTTCCCGATCGGCGAGCGTTTCAAGGGCACTCTGCGCTGGGACGTGAATAACCCGTTCAAGTACTACTTCTTCTCGCAGCCGAACCGGACGGTGGATTTCCGCAGCCCGCAGAATTTCGGCAAAATCAGCGGCAATCAGGGGAGCTTCTCCGGCCTCGGCGGGCGGCTCTACCACCAGATCATCTTCCGGCTCGAATTCTGAGCCTCCCAACCCGACGGGCGGGCGGCGCCCGCCCGTCGAACCTATACCGCCCAAGTCATCCAGGCGACGCCGATCGCCAGTGTCAGTACGGTAATCGGCGCGCCCACCCGGAAATACTCCCAGAAGCCGATCGCGACTCGCGGTCTCGCGGCCTGCACGACGATCAAGTTGGCGATCGAGCCCACCACAGTCAGGTTGCCCGCGAACGTCGAGGCCATCGCCAAAGTGAGCCAGGCCCGCTCCGGGTCGGCGACGGATTCCATCAGCGGGCGGAAGACGAGCACTGCCGGGACGTTGCTAACCAGGTTCGACAACGCGGCGGCGGCCAGCGAGAGCACCGCCGGCCGCGCCAACTCCAGTTCGGCCGCCGCGGCGTACATCGCCTGCGCCGCTTCGCTTCGCGCAAACCCGGCGACCACAAGAAACAGCCCGACGAACAGCGTCAGCAGGCCGAAGTCGATCTCGGCATAGATCTTCGCCGGCTTGATGCGGCGAGTGATCAGCACGATGGCCGCGGCCACGATAGCGGCTTTGGGCGCGGGCTCCCCGGCGAAGAACATCCCCAGCATCACCGCCGTCGCGGCGAGCGACTTCCACAGCAGGGGGCGATAGACCCGCGCCGCTCGACGAGGCGCCG
>CAYOPA010000700.1:0-2149 GCA_964405625.1 uncultured Bryobacterales bacterium | reverse complement strand
CGCGTCCAGTCGCCGGTGGCGGCCACCAGTAGCATCGGGCGCGGGAAGGAGAGCGCCGCGATCTCGACGTTGTTGGTTTCGATGCGCAGGTTCGGCGCGTTTTCGCAGACCGAACCGCCCTGCATCAGTCCCGACACCATGTTGACCGGAACGCTGGCGGCGATGCGGTCATCCACGGCTGTCAGCAGAAACGTTTGGGTGCCGCCGCCGGAGGCGCCGGTGGCGACGATGCGGGTGCGATCGATGTCGGAGAGCGATTCCAGGAAATCGAGCGATCGAATGCTGTTCCAGAGCTGCACTCCGAGCAGGCCGACGCCCCACATCTCCTCGCGCTTGCCGCCCAGAAAGTCATGCGGCAACCGCATGGTGTCGTTGTAACCCACCATGTCGTAGGCGAAGACGACGTAGCCTTGGCGCGCCAAGCTGATCGATCGCGCCGGGATGGAGCCGAGCTCGGAATTCTCCAGCCGGCCGTAGCGCCAGTGCCCGTGCGGCGTGAGCACGCCCGGGAACGGTCCGGTCCGGCCGAGCGGCCGGTAGAGGTTGCCGCCCAGGTAGAAACCGGGGTAGGTCTCTAGCAGAACTTTCTCGACGGAATAATCGTCATGGTCCACGCGTCCGAAGACTTGCGGATTGAGCGGCGTTCTCTCCGGCAACGGCAGCAGGCCGGCGGCGTTGAGAATCTGCTTGCGCAGGAATGGCGCGCGTTTGCGCCAATCGTCTCGCCGCTCGAAGGCGGGCATCTCAAATTCGTAATCCGTGTGCCGGACCACGACGTTGCGCTGGTCGCGCTCGGGGAGGTCAGCCGCGTATGCGGCGGGCAGAAGGAGAAGCAGCAGAAGCGGCGGAATTCGCACGCCGCTAGCGTACCATCGAGCGGCCCGCCCGGCTACACCAAGTCGTCGTCGTCGTCGTCGTCGTCGTCGACCGCTCCGGTGAGGTCGTCCATCATCTCTAGGTGGGCGTCTTCGGTAACCAGCAACAGGCTGGAGGAGGGCGCCACGGCGACGCAATCTCCCTGCGAGTCGTAGAACTCAACGCCGTTGGCGATCTTGAAGCGCTCGGCGGTGATGGCGATGAGCTGATGGTTTTCGTAGACGAGGATGTAGCGTTTGAGGCCGGGCTTCGACATAGTCTCTTCAGTGTATGCCGGGGACCGCGCGGAAGTAGCCCGGCGCCGGAAACCGTCGCTGGGGGGCGGCGGCGCGACCAGCCCAACCTCATCAAGCCAAGCCTACCGCGCCAACGCGTCGCGCAGCTTCTTGTCGAGATGCCGTTCGATGTCCGGCAGCCGGCTCGGCTGGTTGAGTAGCTCGCGGAGGCCGTAGTCTTGCAGGTCCTGGTGCAGAATCTGGGCCGCCGCCAGCGATAACGCATAGGCGACGGCCGCCTCTCGCGGACCCAGCCGCGCCCAACCGCCGCCGAGCTGCTCCAATGCGGGCAGCTTGCCGGCGTTGTTCATTTCCACCAATGCGCTACGCTCCTCGCCGCCCAGGGTGCGGCCGGAAAACTGCTGCGCCAAACCCTCATGCAGCCAGGCGGGCCAACTCCCCTTGCGCGCCAGGCAGGCGTGGACGAATTCATGCGCAAAGGTCTCACGCACGTAGTCGTCGGCCTGTCCCGAGGGCGGCACGGCAATGTGGATGCGCCCGTCATAGCGGCCCCCGCTCCACTCGGCCGCACCCGTGGCGCGCCGGTAACTTTCCATGGCCTGCACGATCACCACCAAGCGATCATTCAACGGGCAGTTGAGCCGCCGGGCGATCCGGTTGATCTCGCCGTCGAAGCTTTTCGCCAAGTTGCGGGCGGCCTGCCGCGGTAGCGCCTCGCCCTCGTAGCGCATCACGAAGCGCCAGCCGTAGGTCGCCTCATTGCTCTGGTCCGAGCTCACCTCAGTCTCGATCCGGCGGTAGAGTTTCTCCAGCATCGGATTGTGCTCCAGCGCCAGCGACTGCTTCAGATACTGCCGCGCTTGCGGCATGCGGTCCTGCTGGAAGGCAGCCACGCCCGCCAAGCCAAGCAGCGCCGAGTCGTAGGCCTGCTTGTTCAGGGCGGGCTCCAGCGCGGCGCGGGCGTCGGTCGGCCGCGTCATTTGCAGGTAGGCTTGGGCGCGCAGCACGGCCGCGTTGCGGTCTCCGGCGGGCAGCTT
>CAYOPA010000699.1:0-2158 GCA_964405625.1 uncultured Bryobacterales bacterium | reverse complement strand
TACCTCACCACCGGCAAACTCCCCCCGCTACCCGCCCCCGCCGCTGCAAGCGGCCCCGATCGCGCACCATACCGCCGCCGTCAAGAGCCAGTCCTTGCGATTCATTTCTCGATGGTAGCGAAGCCGCGGGTCGGTTTGCTTCCCGCCCGTTGCCAGCGCTACTCGGAGTAGCCGCCGCCCGCGGCAAAGTCGCCCTGTCGCTGGCCGCCGGCGCAGCCAACCGATAGCGCCAGCAGCGCTACACAGCCGCCGACGGCGCTCAAACGAAGATCGTTGTTAACCGTAAGACGCTCCACCGCGGGCGCTGGAGCGTCCGCCCCCGCTACTCCATTGCCAGCGCATCGTCGACGATGATGACGTTCTGGGCCATCAGGCCGCGCTCGCCTTCCCGGAGGTCGTACTCGACCTCAACGCCCTCATCGAGGGTACGATAACCCGACATCTGGATTTCCGTAAAGTGGACGAACACATCTTCGCCCGTCTCACGGCGAATGAATCCGAAGCCCTTGGCTCCGTTGAACCACTTCACCGAGCCGCGTTCCCGCGTGGCGTCGTTTCCAAACTGCGCTGCTGCTGACACGTCGCTTCACCTCGCTCGATCGATCACTATAAAACTTAATGATTCTGTAACAACGTCACGGAAATGCAACATGACTTCCTGCCGTGACGCTCCACAAATCGACGGTATCTGAGGCTTTATTGTGCCACAGAAACCGCATTGTCGACACGCTTGCCATGCGGCGGAAGCAGGCCCGCCGGGGAATCACAAGCTCGATTGAGTGGGTCGCGACGAGACGTTGTCGCGAGCATTACCCCGTCGACTGGGACGGAATTACGGGCAAAGAGCCTAAGAAAACAGGATGTTGGCGCCCAACCCGGCCACGTAAGCCAGGGCCGTCATATAGACGAATTGGATAATTGGCCACTTCCATCCGCCGGTTTCCCGGCGCACCACCGCCACGGTGGACATGCACTGCATGGCGAATGCGAAGAAGACCAACAGCGCCACGGCGCCTCCCAAATCCAGGTCTTGCCGCAGCGCTTCCTGGAGCTGCAAGGAGCCCTCATCGGCCTCCATGCCGTAGATTGTACCCAAAGTGCCGACGATCACTTCGCGGGCGGCCAAAGAGGTAATCAAGCCGATGCCGATCTTCCAGTTAAAGCCCAAGGGCTCGACCAGCGGCTCGATGGTGCGGCCGATGGCGCCGGCCAGACTGTCCTCGATCGGCGGCGACTGGCCGTCGACCAGCGGGATGCTCGCCAGTATCCACAAGCAGATCGTGGTAGCCAGGATGACGGTGCCGGCGCGCTTGAGAAAGACCTTCGAGCGGTCCAACAGGCGCAGCCCCAGCGAGCGCAGCGTGGGCATGCGGTAGGACGGCATCTCCATCATGAACGGCGTGCGCACGCTTTCCAGGATGGACGACTTGAGCAGCTTGGCGGTGGCCACCGCGGCCAAAAAGCCCAACAAATACAGGGCCAGCATCATCGCCGCCCGCGAGCCCAGAAAAGGCCCCAGGATCGGCTCCTCGGGAATGAACGCGGCAATGATCAGGGTGTAGACCGGCAGCCGGGCCGAGCAGGTCATGAACGGCGCGATCAGGATGGTGGCCATGCGGTCGCGCTTGTTCTCAATCGTGCGGGTGGCCATGATCGCCGGCACCGCGCAGGCATAGGCGGAAAGCAGCGGAATGAAGCTCTTGCCCTGCAATCCGACTTTCGACATGGTGCGGTCCGCGATCAATGCCGCTCGGGACAGATACCCCGAATCCTCCAGCACGCCGATAAACAGGAACAGCAGCAAAATCTGCGGCAGAAAGACCAAGACCGACCCAACTCCGCCCCAGACGCCCTCGATCAACAGCGAGCGCAGCCAGCTTTCGGGCAGCGTATTCGTGAGCCACGCGCCGGAGGCGGCGATCAAGCCCTCCACCCCGTCCATCAAGGGGACGGCGGCGGTGAAGATGGTCTGAAACACAGCGACCACAACCGCCAGGAAGACAAGCGGTCCCCACAGCGGGTGAAGAAAGACCGAATCGAGGCGCCGCGTCCATTCCGGCGGCGCCGGCGGCCGGTAGCCGGCGCGCGAACGGGCGTCGGTCGCCCAAGCGTGGCAGGCCGGCACGTCTTGCAGCACCGGCAGTTGCACCAGAGGCGG
>CAYOPA010000698.1:0-2159 GCA_964405625.1 uncultured Bryobacterales bacterium | reverse complement strand
CAGACTACCGGTCCTTTGTTTCAAGGTGGGCCAATTCAGGGCGCCGAACTGGGCCAATTCAGATTGGCAGAATCAGCTCCCGTATGCCGGTCCGGTACGCTGGTCCCATGACCAGGGGACCTGGGGCTTAGCCGTGATCGGTGGCTGCGCCGCGTCACCGCACACAGCCCCAAAGTCCGCTTCCGCATTGAGGTTAGCGCCTCCAATCCGTGTTACTATCAGGTCTGGATTCTAGATGGCCGCTGATCTTCCTCTTATCCGAAAGCTTCAAAAGTCCGATGCTCGAATAGCCGAGCTCGAGCGCGAGCTCGAAGAGTTGCCGCGGCAGATCGCCGCTATCGAGCTGCGGCTTCAGACGCGGCGGGAAGAGCTCGCCGCCCTCGAAAAGGCCCTGGCCGACACCGAGACGATGCGCCGCAAGTTGGAAGGCGAGGTCGCCGCTTGGCGTGACAAGGACGCCCGCCTGAACGAACAGCTCGCCGGAGCAAACACCAACGATCAGTACCGCGCTTTCCGCAATGAGATCTCGTTCGCGCGCAAGGCCATCAAGCAAACCGAAGATCGCGTGCTGGAGCACCTGGAGGCGGCCGAGGAGCTTCAAGGCAAAGTCAAGGCTCTGAAGACAGAGCTCGATAGTGAGACCGTGGCCGTCGAACAAGAGGTTGCTGAAACCAAGCAGCGCTTCAGCGGCGACCAGGAAGCGCTCGCCTCCGAGAAGCGTGAACGGGCCGAGATCTCCCGCGTCGCCGACCCGAATCTGATGCGGGCCTACAATCGGGTCCACAAGAAGCTTGGCAAGAATGCCGTTTCGCCGATGATCGGCAACCGCTGCGGCGCCTGTAACACCACGTTGCGGCCTCAGCTCCAGCAGAACTTGCGCACGGGCTCGACTCTGGTCACTTGCGAGTTTTGCCGAGCCATTCTGTACATTGAGCCGCCCGCCGAAGAAGGGTTGGAAGATCCCGCCGGCGACGCCGGAATCGTCTGAACCATGCCCGCCCTGAGCCTTCTCACTGAAGACGAGAAGCTCTTTCGCGAGACCGTTCTCTCTTTCGCCCAGGAGCGCATCGCGCCGCGCGTCCGAGAAATGGACGCCGCCGGCGCCTTCGACATCGACATCCTAGAGCAGCTCTTCGGCCTCGGCTTGATGGGCATTGACGTTCCCGAGGAGCTCGGCGGGCAGGGCGGCTCCTTCTTTGACTCCATCCTGGCGGTCGAGGCGCTGGCGCAAGTCGATCCTTCCGCCGCCGTTATCGTTGACGTCCAAAACACCCTCGTCAACAACGCCATCCGCCGCTGGGGGACGCCTGAGCAGCAGGCGGCCTACCTGCCGCGGCTGGCGATGCGCGCCGTGGGATCGTATGCGCTGTCGGAAGCGGCGTCGGGCAGCGACGCTTTTGCCCTGACTACCCAGGCCGCGCCGCACGGCGACGGCTACGCGCTCACCGGCCGCAAGCTTTGGATCAGCAACGCGGCCGAGGCCGGGGTGTTTCTGGTGTTCGCGACCATCGACCCGGCGGCGGGCCATCGCGGCGTGACGGCGTTTATCGTGGACCGCAACGACGAGGGCTTTCACGTCGGCCGCAAGGAAGATAAGCTCGGCATCCGGGCTTCGTCCACCTGCGAGCTGATCCTCGACGAGGTCCACGTTGCGGCGGACCGCATTTTGGGCGAGCCGGGAAAGGGCTACAAGGTCGCCATCGAGACGCTCAACGAGGGCCGTATCGGCATCGGGGCGCAAATGGTGGGGCTGGCGCAAGGAGCTTTCGACCATGCCCTGCGGTACGTGCGGCAGCGGCGGCAGTTCGGCCGGGCGATCAGCGAGTTCCAGGCCGTGCGGTTCCAGCTTGCGGAGATGGCGACCCAGATTGAGGCGGCCCGCCTGCTCGTCTACAACGCAGCGCGGCTGAAAGAGGCCGGAGCGCCGTTCGTGGAGAAGGCCGCGATGGCCAAGTATTTCGCCTCCGAGATGGCCGTAAAGGTTGCCGCGCAGGCCGTGGATCTGTTCGGCGGCGTGGGCTTCACCAAGGATTATCCGGTGGAGAAGCTCTATCGCGACGCCAAGATCGGCACGATCTACGAAGGCTCGTCGAACATGCAGCTTCAGACCATCGCGCGCGGGCTGCTAAATTGACGGCAGTGGCGAAGTCCAAGCCCAA
>CAYOPA010000697.1:0-2173 GCA_964405625.1 uncultured Bryobacterales bacterium | reverse complement strand
TCCAAAAACGACGATGCTACGAGGGAAGTGGATCTGCTGCGCTCAATGAGCCTAGCAGCCCGTGGTAGAAGTCCCACAAAGTCCTTGGCCATAAGAACATTTCATAGGACAATTGTTTCATGGCGATGGGCAAGCGGAAGCCGAAGCAGCAGGGGCTGTGGTTGATGGTGGATGAGATCGCCAAGCCGGCGTCGCATCCCTTCTACGCCAAGGTCAACGAGGTGCTGGACGCGCATGGGTTCGACCGCAAGGTCGAGCACCTGTGCAAGCGCTTCTACAAGCCCGTCAAAGGGCGGCCGAGTCTGGCGCCGGGCGTCTACTTCCGGCTGCTGCTGGCCGGCTACTGCGAAGGCATCGACAGCGAGCGGGGCATCGCCTGGCGCGCGGGCGACTCGTTGTCGCTGCGGGAGTTCCTGGGTTTCAGCCTGGCCGAGCAGACGCCCGACCACTCGACGATCTCGCGCACCCGGCGGTTGTACGCGCTGGAAACGCACAAGGCGGTGTTCCGGTGGTGCGTCCAGGTGCTGGCCGGGGAAGGACTGCTGGATGCGCAGACGGTGGCCATCGACGCGACGACACTGGAAGCCAACGCGGCGATGCGCTCGATCCGGCGGCGGGACGACGGGCGGAAGTATGAGGAGTATCTGCGGGAGTTGGCCGCGGCGGAAGAGATCGAGGATCCGACGCGGGAGCAGTTGGCGCGCCTGGACCGCAAGCGGAAGAAGAAGGCGAGCAACAAGGAATGGATGAGTCCGAGCGATGGGGACGCGCGCATCGCGAAGATGAAGGACGGCCGGACGCACTTGGCGCACAAGGCCGAACATGCGGTGGATCTGGCGAGCGGAGCTCTGGTGGCGGTGACGCTGCAGGGAGCCGATCGAGGCGATACCACCACGGTGCGCGCAACACTGGCCGAAGCGCAAACCAATGCGCGGCTGGTGAATCGACGGGGAGTCGAAGAGGTGGTCGCCGACAAGGGGTACCACAGTGGGGCGGCGTTGATGGCGTTGCAGCAGCAATCGGTGCGGACCTACATTCCCGAACCGGAGCGTGGGCGGCGCAAGTGGCAGGGCCGGGAGACCGAACGGCAGCGGGTGTATGGCAACCGGCGGCGGGTGAAGGGGCGGCGGGGGAAAGAACTGCAGAAAGTCCGGTCGGAATTGGTGGAACGCAGTTTCGCACACATGTACGAGACGGGCGGGATGCGGCGAACCCATCTGAGGAAGACGGACAACATTCTGAAGCGGCTGCTGATTCACGCCGTGGGCTTCAATTTGGCGTTGCTGCTCCGGACCAAGCATGGAATCGGCAAGCCGAGGACGCTACAAGGGCTCCAGGGACGGCTTGTTTGCGCCCAAATCATTCTATGGGCGCTTTGTGCGGCCGCGTGGACCGTCGAAGACCGGCCGGAGAGCCTGGCAGCGTGATTTCGCATGCCGACTGGCTCATGAGCCGCGAGCAAAGGGGATGATCGCGGCTCGGAGAAATTGACACTACTGCCACGGGCTGCTACGCTAACGCGCATATCGGAATGCTGTCGCTTCGCATCCCGAAGCGACAAAGTCCATTCGTTACCTTCTGCGAGCCACCGTAGTATATGCAGATAAGGGGCCCGACCTTCCTTCCGAATTTTTGTTCCGCGACAGAATTTCGCGCACCTTGCGCGGAACGAAGTCGCGAGTCTATCCCATACGTCTGCCCGCACGGATTGAAAACTGACGTCCACTGCCCGGTGTTCTTCCTGGCGCTCCAATACGCCTGCTCGTTGACAAATTTCCCGAGCCAACATCTGCGCGATATAGAAGCTACCCTGAGCAGCATCGACGATCTCATCCTCCACATTGGTGCTGATGTTCAGGGCAGTACATCCCTGCTGAATAACTTGGCGCACCCGATCGTCGGAATTACTTTCGAAGGGGATGATATCGATTCTGTTGACTAGATCTTCCGCGAAGCTGACTAGACTAGCGCCCGCCATGTTTATCCCCACGATGACGACCTTTGTTTCGGTTGACTCCTCGTCAGCGAGTGTCTTCATGTAGTCCGCCAGCGCTGACCGTGTGTTGTCTGACAATTTATGAAAGTCGTCCACGATAACCAGCCCAACTGCGCCCAACGTCGGTAACGCCTCGATATACTCGACGTCTCTGGGGCGGCGGGCCGATAGTTTTGT
>CAYOPA010000696.1:0-2177 GCA_964405625.1 uncultured Bryobacterales bacterium | reverse complement strand
CGCTCTCTCCTACGCAGGCCGAGTTCCTGGGCCTGCAGCATGTGAATCAGTTCGTGCTCGACGATGTACGTTTGCCAAGACTCCGGCGGAATGATAACCCCAAGATGGAAGATTGCTGCGCCCCTCTCCCTCCCTCCGCCGAACGATGAGTAGCACTCGCGAGTGGAGCAGAAGACTGCGCGAGGAGGAGATCGCAAGGGCCTGAGCTTGGATGCAATGTTCCACATGGCCTCCCTATAGAGTTCCTCCGCTAAAGGCAGCAGTGATGGTTGCTCAACGCATACGGGGCCCGAGCACTCAACGCCATTGAGTTGCGGAGCAACGATTCGGATGGGCTTGAAGAACACCCATGACGCGGCCGGGACGCCGGTCACGCCAAGGAGCGCAGCGACAATGAGCTTGCGAAATCGTTTCATGCACGACTAACGCCCTGCCGATAAGCTGCGGGCGCCGAAGGCGGCCGTCGGCTTCACTGGCCTGTTAGGCATCACCTCGGCACAAACTTTTGGACCCGCATCCCCCAAGCATCCACGATGTAGACGGCGCCGTCCTTGGCAACAGCAATGTCATGACCCAGGCGGAACTGCCCATCGTAGTTGCCAAAGCGACCAAAAACGGCCTCGAAGGTCCCGTTCGTCGCGAGCCGGAATGCCCGAGAGCGATCAGGAGGATTCAGCGGCTGGTCGCCGCCATCGATGACGTACGCCTTCGCATCCTCGCCGATCGCGATGGCATAGGGTCTTCCCAGCACAGAATTCTTCCACTCTGTGACGAATCCACCCTGCGCATCGAATACTTGCACGCGCGCGTTGCTGCGATCAGCCACGTACACTCGCCCCTCGCCATCGATAGCGATTCCATGGGGAAGGTCGAACTGCCCAGGCCCCGCGCCCTTCGTGCCCCATTGAAATTCGAATTGCCCGGACGCTGAGAATTTGACTACGCGGCTGTTGGCGTACCCATCGCTAACGTAGAAACTGCCATCCGGCAACACGGCAACATCTGTCGGGAGGTTGAAGTGGGAGCTGTCAGTGCCAGGCACGCTGGCGGTGCCAACGGTAAGCAACAGGTCGCCGTCGTGTGTGAACTTGAAGACTTGGTGACGCCCCACGTCGGTGATCCACACATTGTTCTGACTATCGACGGTGAGGCCGTGCGGCATGACAAACAGATTCTGGCCCCACTCGGCGACCAGCGCGCCGGTGCCACCCTCGAACACCATGATGGTCGGATTGTGGATGGGCGATTCGGGAAAGGGATCGCTCCATTCGCGTCCGGCCCGATGGAACACGAACACGTGGTTGTGCGAGTCCAGTCCAACGCCCGTCGCCTGACCAAGGATGCGACCTTCAGGCAGGACGGGCCACCCGTGGACGACCTTGTATTCGGCGCGGCCCGTCGTCGCAAGATCGTTGCTCCCACCCGCGCCGCCGGCACTGAAATGGCACCCGGCGAGGGTAACGGTGAGGGCGACAATTGACAGCCCAATTTTTCCCATGATTGTCCCCTGAGCAGCGGCTAGGTGATGCCTAACGACCAAGCTCAGCGGCAAAGGCACGCTGGCGTGGCTTTTGCGAATGCAAAAGGCATGACATCTTGACTTTGTCCGTCTGCAGCGCCGTGTTAGGCGGCGGCTGTTTCGACTTTGCCGGGAAGCTTGCTCAGAATAAGCTTCTTGAGTTCAACCTTGTTGCTGGCGTTGTCGATGTCAATTCCGACTAAACGACCCTCGGCGTCATAATCCAAAACGACTCCCTCCGAGATCTCTTTACTCTCAGCGCTCGCGCGCTCAGACAGATCGATATACAGAGAGTCCGTCTCCGGGTAGTAGTTCAGCTTCATGGCTTGAAACCTCGGTCTGGGAACGCGTTATGGATAGTCACTCTATCCTCCAGGGTCACCACCCTCAAATACCGGCCGTCAAGTTCCTGAATTGCGGCCCAAAAGCGGTACCGGTTGTGCTCTTGCGGCTCCGATCGCACAGCGTTCTCAAGTACGTATGTGCACCACGACTTCTTAAGATATGGCCGCTTCCGCAGAACTTCCTTCTCGAATTATTCAGTATACCGGTACTCTGGCACTAGTTCCGCTCACTTATGCTAAAAGGACCGCCTGCTGCCGGCTAACGACTTAGGCTAAGCGGATTTACCGCCAGGTAAATTCCGCTTCAGCGCCTT
>CAYOPA010000695.1:0-2196 GCA_964405625.1 uncultured Bryobacterales bacterium | reverse complement strand
CATGCCGGGCGAGTCGGGCCATCAACACATCGTGATTGATTCGATCAAAGAACTGACCCCGGTTGTCAAGCGTGGACGCCATGAGTTGCAGCCTCACGCCGCCGGCTGTTGACCCATTGCTGGGCAAACGTAGCGGGCGAGCGATTCCCCAGCCGGGAATGCCGCCGCTGGCGGTTGTAGAACACCTCAATGTACTCCGTAATCTCTCGCCGAGCCTGCTCCCGCACGGGCCAGCACCAGGGTATCCTCGCCACGCTCCCGAAGCGGCGGCACGACGAGTTCCACCACCCCCAAGCGATAGAAGAGATCCTCCCGAAACCGCCCTTTTCCCATGGCCTCCTGCAACGACACATTCGTCGCCGCCACGATACGAACATCGACGCCGACCGACTCCCGCCCCCCGATCCGCTCGATCTTGCCCTCCTGCAAAAACCGGAGGAGCTTGACCTGCATGGGCATGGCCAGATCCCCGATTTCATCGAGAAATAAGGTGCCCTGATGGGCAAACTCCACCTTCCCTTTTTGCAGCTTGTGGGCGCCGGTAAACGATCCTTTTTCGTGACCGAACAATTCGCTCTCGATCAGCGTTTCTGGAATGGCTCCACAATTGATGGCGATAAACGGCCCGGCTTGTCTGGGGCTCTGCCGATGAATGGCCCGCGCCACCAGTTCCTTGCCCGTCCCCGTTTCCCCCTGAATCAAGACCGGCACCGACGACCCGGCGACCCGGCGGATCTTGTCATAGACCACCTGCATGACCGGACTGACACCGAGCAATTCCTCGAATCCGCCGCTGATATCTTCGCGCAACGCCCGGTTTTCCTGCTCCAACGACGCTACATGCCACGCGCGCTGGAGCACGGTCTTCAACAGATCGAGCTGTACGGGTTTCTTCAGAAAATCGTACGCGCCGCCGGCGATCGCGGCCATGGCGTTGGCCCGGTCGGTGTTCCCGGTCACCACCACCACTTTAGTCGAGACGTTGAGCTGTAGAACCTCTTGCAAAATCGCAAACCCTTCCGTCGACGCATCGACCGCCGGCGGGAGTCCGAGATCCAAGACCACCAGCGACGGCGCCTCACGTTTCATGGCGGCAATAGCGGAACGCCGGTCCTCCGCCTCGACGACGGTATAGTCGGACGTCAGCGCCCATTTCATCTGCTCGCGAATCTCAGGATCGTCGTCGATGAGGAGCAGCACCGGACTGGTAGTCATCGTGATCCTCGAAATTACTCCGTGTTGCGTATGACGATTCGTGACGCCACACAGTAAACGTATCTCGTCGTTCGTGAAGCGTGAAGCGCAAATAAGAACGATGGAGATCAGTTCTTGATCGCGAGAGACGTTTCATGCTTCACGGTTTCTATTGCTTCACTCGGCACCGTTCGGAAGGCTCACGGCCCTGAGTTCTATCGAAGGGCGAGCGAGCAACACCGGCGTATGCGCGGTTGCAGCAGCAGCGTTCATGAATCATGTGCGTTAGGGATGGAGCACCTTGATAAAGTCGTCAGGGGAAACGCCGGCTTGTTTGAGCAAACCCGCGAGCGTGCCGACTTTCAATTCACGATGATTGGGCACGACGCAGCCCGAAGAACTGCGCCGCATGACAATGTGGCTGCCGCGCTGACGAGTGATGACAAAACCAAGGCGTTCCAGCGCACGAACAGCATCCGCGCCTGAAACGATAGGAAGCTTAGGCTTGCGCTGGAACCTGGAACGTGGTCAACAACGGGCGCCCGCTTACGGAAAGTGGAAACTCCTCAAGATACAGCGCCGTCGCCTCTCGCAGATTGGCCAACGCCTCTTCGACGGTTTCGCCTTGAGTGGTGGTGCCGGTTTCCGGGTTGAACGCCACGTACCCCCCCTCCGGAGCGGGCGACAATACAGCTGAAAGCTCCATGACTGGCTCCTTTGTGATTGGGTGAGTGGAAGAAAAAGCAGGCGCCCCCTTTGGATCTGAATACCTTGGATGTGTGCCCATGCTGGCACAGGAACGTGAAACTTTCAACTCAACTTTTATTATGTCTCACGATTCACGAGCAGCCACCGCTTCTCGGCGCTCGGGTGTCGGGACCAAGGGCAGTTCGATCGTGACCTGCGTGCCTTTGCCCGCTTCGCTCCGGATCCGAATCGTGCCGCGGTGGGCCTCGACAATTTGTTTGCACTGGTAGAGCCCGATTCCGAGCCCGCCGGGGC
>CAYOPA010000694.1:0-2199 GCA_964405625.1 uncultured Bryobacterales bacterium | reverse complement strand
CCCGAAGCAGTTGCCGTAGTGACTGATGCCGCCCACCACGCCCTCCACGATGTGCCGGTTGCGCGCGCCGGCTTGCGGATCGTCCAGCGGCCCGAAGCGCAACGAATCGAGCACCGCGATCGGCCGCGCGCCCATCGTGAAGATGTCGCGCAGAATGCCGCCCACGCCCGTCGCGGCGCCCTGGAAGGGTTCCACGAAGCTGGGATGGTTGTGCGACTCGATTTTGAACGCCGCCGCCCAGCCGCCGCCAATATCGACGATGCCGGCGTTCTCGCCCGGACCCACCAGGATACCGGGGCCCTTGGTCGGCAGTTTCTTGAGGTGGACGCGCGAGGATTTGTAGGAGCAGTGCTCGCTCCACATCACGCTGATGACGCCAAGCTCGGTCATCGTGGGCGTACGGCCCAGACGTTCGAGCACGCGTTGGTACTCTTCGGCCGTCAACCCGTGTTCTCGGACGACAGCCGGGGTAATTTCTGACATGGTTACAGGGAGAGGCTCAGGGCCCCGATCATCGACTCAAACACGAACCGGCCGTCGGTGGACCCCATCAGCGGATCGGCGGCGCGCTCGGGATGCGGCATCATGCCCAGCACGTTGCGTCCTTCGCTGAGAACCCCGGCGATGTTGCGCTCCGAGCCGTTGGGGTTCGCCGCGTCGGTCACGCGGCCGTCGGCGTCACAGTAGCGGAATGCCACGCGGTCCTCACGCTCCAGCCGGTCCAGCACGGCGTCATCGGCGTGGTAGCGCCCTTCCCCGTGGGCGATCGGGATCGCCAGCGGGCGGGTTGGACAAGCTGAGGTGAAAGGACAATCGTGCGTCCCGACCGCCAGATGAACCATCTTGCAGCGGAACGACAGGTCACGGTTGCGCAGCAGCGCGCCGGGCAGCAGATGCGCCTCGGTTAACGCCTGAAAGCCGTTGCAGATGCCGATGATTAAGCGGTCGGACTCGGCGAAACGCTTGACCGCGTTCATCACGGGTGAAAAATGGGCGATCGCCCCGGCCCGCAGATAGTCGCCGAAGGAAAAGCCGCCCGGCAGGATGATCGCGTCGCAATCGCCCAAGTCTTCGGATCGGTGCCAAATTGGGACGGCTTTCTGGCCGAGGTTGTGCTCGACAGCGTAGAGCGCGTCGTGATCGCAGTTGGAACCGGGGAAGATGACGACGCCGAATTTCATCAGCTCCGGCTGTAGCTGCGCCGGAATTTCATCTTAGCATTCCCGTAACACGCCACGGCCCCCGGAGCGGGCGAAAAACCTACGTTTGTCGAGGTTGCGGCGCCGCCGAGGCCTCGACCCAGGCCCGCTCCAACGGTTCGGCCAGATCCTCGGCCAGACTGTCGGCGCTCGGGTCCGCCAGGGGATAGGACTTGCCAAAGTACAGCCGCCGCTCCGCACTGTCGCGGTCGTCGGTTCGCCAATACATCGAGCGCACCGTAACCTCGATCTGTTCCGCTCTCGGCAGCGCCGAGACGGAGACTTCGCGGACCCAGTGCTCGGGCGACTCGGCGTACCAGACCCACTCGGTCTGCCCGCCCTTGAGCCCGCCCGCCGTCTTCGTCAAGCCGAGCGTTTCCGCGGCGGCCTGGATCGCCTCGTTGAGTTGCTGCAAAGCCTTCTCGATGTACGTCGCTGTAGGAGGTTCCATGGATCTATCGGCAGACGCGCTGGAATGATTATCCTAACTGGTTATGGCTGACGATCTTCCCGGCATCGTGGATTCCTTTCGCTGGCCTGAATCCCCGATCGAGCCGTCGGCGCTGCCCGCCTACGCGCTCTTCCAGACCGACCCAGGGGGCGAGCGTTTTGTCATCGGGGATCAAGTCAACGGCATTTACGGCCTGCTGCTGCACCTAACGTCGGCCGAATACCTGAGCGAGATCAAACGAACCGGCAGATTGGGTAATCCGGGAGTCTACCTCACGCCGACGCCCTACTCGGCTTGGCAGGGCTCGGCTGAGCTCGGTCCGCGCGACCAGTTTGACCGCTGCCTGCTGGTGGACGTCTCCGCTTGCGCCCGTCTGTGGGGACCGGGTCGGGCGGAGGGATCGAGTTTTGGAGCCCTGCGCCAATCCCCTGGAAGTACGTTCAACAGGTCTTTGAATGCCACCCGTCCCGTCCGCACCGCCGTATTGAATCGTAGGTAGCGACGGACATTCCTGTTTCGATGAAGAGGCGTTAAGCGACAGCGGTCCTG
>CAYOPA010000693.1:1915-2202 GCA_964405625.1 uncultured Bryobacterales bacterium | reverse complement strand
TGCCGTTCATGGCGCTGTTGATGGCGCTGGGGGCGGCGATCCTGGGGCGTGGAGCGCGGCCGGCTGGTTTGGCGTTGGCGGTCTTCCATGCGGTCAGCTCCTGGCCGCATGTTTTGGAAAAATGGCATCCGGAGCCGCGCATTCTTCGGATCGCGGAGGCGCCGTGGCGGGTGGTTCTGGGACTGGAGCCGTGGGATGTGTATGTCCAATGGCGGTTCGCGCCGTTTGTCGGCGCCCGCGGATTGGCCAAGAGCGCCCCGCCGGGCTCCCGAAGATCGGAAGAGCGT
>CAYOPA010000693.1:0-1905 GCA_964405625.1 uncultured Bryobacterales bacterium | reverse complement strand
GTCCTTGTTGACAGCCGCTTCAGCGTCGCCGGCGCGGACGCCCTGCGCGATCTGCGAATGGCGATTGACGCCGATCGCGCGCCGACGCGGGTGGTGCGCCTGGCGTGGGACGAGCCGGGCGCGTTCAGCGAGATCCGGCTGGAGCAGACCGCATCGTCCCCGGTCGAGTGGGAGGTCGCGGAGATCCGGACGATCCCCGAAACCCCCATCCGGGTGGACGTTGACCGCTTCCCGTGGACCGCCGATCGGCTCGAGGACGGGGATCGCCTGACGGTCTGGCGCAGTTGGGCGCCGCTGACGCCCGGCCGTATCGTGATTTCGCTGGACCATCCCGCCGAGATCCGCGGGCTGGAGATTATCGCTCCGGCCAACCAGCACTTCCCGCGATATCGGGTCGAGCATCCGCACCAGATCGAGATTGACCGGTTCGAGGCGCCCCTTTCGCAACTGCGGGCGGCGGCGCATAAGTCACTGCAAAAGCGGGGGATCGGCTACCTCTTGGGCGAGCCTTCCGGCGACGGGCACAGCACAACGTTGAGGCCGATTGAACACGACCCGGCCGCCTGGGGCATGGAGGAGGTCTGGCGCGAGGACACGTGGCGAGCCTTCCGCGTCTTGGACTTGCAACCGCCACGGCCCGCCGCGCATCGAATACAATGACAACAGAGCCGTCAGGTTCGCTCAACAGGGGGCGTACTGGATTCGACGGGTCAGTAATCGCTATAGAGAGGCATGCCGGGTTCCGAGCTCCCGTTAAACGATCGGATTTCATAGCTGCCAACAACAACACGCAGCTCGCTTACGCAGCCTAATTAGGCTACGGCGTCTCCGGTTTCGGGCCTATACGGGCCGGTCGACGTTAAAACTCATAGGCTGGACCGAGAGCTTCTGTTCGTAGCAGCAGGTCGAGATTTAATCGGACTGGACCGTATCCGCCTTGTCCGTTCATTAGGACGCGGTCGAGAAAAATGGAACGGAATAAGCATGTAGTCTCTTTATAGGGGTCTGTCTCGGACGCGGGTTCGATTCCCGCCGCCTCCACCACTTTTCAAGAGCCCCGCCGCATGGTTGCATGCGGCAGGGCTTCTTGGTTTTTGGATCCTCGAACGAGCTTGGAGATAGCGCCTTGGGCGCTGCTGCATCATGGCCTATCTTGCGGTCGCGTTCGGGCTGGCGCTACTTGTCTGGAGCGCCGACCGTTTTGTGGAAGGCTCCGCCGTTACGTGGGCGGATCAATCGCTACGAGGGCGGCGGGCATGGCCCTGACGGTCTCCCGCCACGGCCATGCCCAAAACGACAGGCTGGTTCTATTGATAAATTGCCTTCTTCCGCATCACCCATGTGGTCATCGAACGCAAATTGTGGACAACCGTGGTCTTCAACGGGTCGGCGAGCTCAGCCCCCAATCGTCTGGTGATCGATTCGAGCATTGCAGCGTCCACCAGGTATCGCTCCGAACCATCCGGCGACCAGAAGCGGCGTCCCTGGATGCGTTTGACCTGACTCTCCATCCCGATCGTAGATCCCAACCGGGAAAAGAAGAGCCCGCCTGGCTTCAGGGCTCGCCACGATCCGTTGAGCATTGCCTCGAACTCCTCGTCGTCGGCGGCGAAATGGAGGACGGTGTTACTGATGACCACGTCCGCCAGGGCGTCGTCGAAAGACATCCGTTCGACGGCTTCGACTCGAAAATTCGACTCCGGAAGCAACGGCGCCAGTCTGCGTGCGAGGGCGCGAACCCTAGTGACGGAATGCGGGTCCGCATCCGCCGCGAAGACCTCGTAGCCAGACCGCAGCAGGTAGACGAGGTTTCGACCCGAACCGCATCCGGCGTCCAGGATTCGCATCCCCGGTGTGATGCGGCCTTTCAGGAGTTGGTCGAAAAGGTAGATGTCAATCTGGCCA
>CAYOPA010000692.1:0-2206 GCA_964405625.1 uncultured Bryobacterales bacterium | reverse complement strand
CGACGATGGAGCGGCCGTTGCCGCCGTCGCCGGAGCCGTTGATGTCAAAGAAGAAAAGCTGCTGCTGCGCGGCGGTGGCCTGCGCGATCGCCAGCTCGACGTTGCGGTCGATGGTGCCCGTTAGCGACGGATGCAAAATGACCTCGGCGCCCATGGCCGCCAGCGTGCGGCTGGTTTCGGGGAACCACATGTCGTAGCAGATCGAGACGCCGAAGCGCGCGATGCCCGGTACATCAAATACCAAAAACTGGTCACCCGCCTCAATGCCTTCTTCGTAAGGCCGGAAGGGAAACATTTTCCGGTAGCGTCCCACAATCTCGCCGTAAGGGTCGATCACCATCGCCGTGTTATAGATTTTTTCGTCCTCGACCTTTTCGAAGACGCTGCCCGGCAGCAGCCAAATGCCGTGCCGGCGGGCCATCTCGCGAAATTCTTCCTCCACCGGTCCGGGCAGGCGCTGGGCGCGGCGCGGAGAGGGCCCGAAGGCGGCCAGCTCGCTGAAGACGACCATCTCCACCCACGGATAAATGTGCATCAGCAGGTCAAGCCGGCTGCGCATGTAAGCGACGTTGTCATGGACGGCCGAGAGATTCAGTTGCATCCCGGCGATTGCAATAGGAGTCATTTAAGCGGCGACCTCGGCTGCTACGAGAACGGATTGGCAGATCACCTCGAGCGCGCGATCCACGTCGGCGTCGTCAATGACCAGCGGCGAAAGCGTCCGGATGATGTTGCCGTGAGCGCCGGCGGGCAGCACCAGAACCCCCTGTTCGCGACAACGCCCCAAGGCTTCGGCGACGACCGACCCGGCCGGCTTGCGCGGATCCCGGTCGTAGCAAAGCTCCATGCCGATCATGGCTCCCAGGCCGCGCACGTCGCCGACCACGTCGGTTTCCGACTGTAGTGTCTCGAAGGCGGAGCGGACCTTGGCTCCAAGCTCTTCGGCGCGGCGGTTGAGGTTGAGCTTTTCCATGAGCCGGATGGTCGCCAGCGAGGCGGCGCAGGCGATGGGGTTGCCGCCATAGGTGCCGCCAATGGTGCCAGGACGGGCGGCGTCCATCACGTCGGCGCGTCCGATGACGCAGCCGATCGGCAATCCCGAGCCCATCGACTTGGCCCAGGTCGACAGATCGGGGACCACGTCGTAGTGTTCATAGGCGGCCCAACGGCCGGTTCGGCAGAATCCGGATTGCACTTCATCGCAGATCAACAAGATGCCGTGTTTGTTACAAATCTCACGCAATCCGCGCAGATAGGCGACAGGGACCGGCAAAAAACCGCCCTCGCCCTGCACCACTTCCAGGATCACGGCGGCGACCTGATCGGCCGGAGCGTAGTAGTAGAACGCGTCCTCCAGGCGGTGCAGCTCGCGCTCGACGAGCTCGGCTTCCGTGAGGCCGTCGCCATCATGGAACAGGCTGGGGAACGGTAGCCGGTACACCTCGGGCGCGAACGGGCCGCAACCGAGCTTGTAGCTGGTTTTGGACGTCAGCGCCATGCCCATCATCGTGCGGCCGTGGAAGGCGCCGGTGTAGCAGAAGATCGCTTGACGGCCGGTGGACTGACGGGCGATCTTGATGGCGTTCTCGACCGCCTCGGCCCCGGTGTTGACGAGCATCGTCTTAGTCGGGCCGCCATGCGGGAAAAGCTCATTGAGCCGTTCGCAAAGCTCGACGTAGGGCTCGTAGGTCGCCACGTGGATGCAGGCGTGCATCAGCTTGGCGGCCTGCTGCCGCACTGCTTCCACCACTTCCGGCGCGCAGTGGCCGGCGTTGACCACGCCGATGCCGCCGGCGAAGTCGATCAGCTCGCGCCCGTCGGCGTTGACCAAACGGCCTCCGTGAGCCGACGCCGCGGTCGTCTCGCCCGCGAAAATACCCACGCCGCGGGCCACCGCTTGGGAGCGCCGCTGCATCCATTCTTTGTTCAGGCTCATACAGACCTCACTGCTCCATTATCCCCTTCCGCTCCGGAGCGCCCTATAATGGCGAAGCTATGCCCCCCGCCACGAAGCTCACCCGCCGCCATCTTTTCCGTCTGGCAGGAGGCGCCGCCGCCGGTCTTGCCGCGCTCACCGGACCCGAGAGCGCAATCGCGCAGGCGATGGCCGCCGCGAAGCCCTTGAACCTGAAGGTGACCGACCTCAAGAGTTGGATCGTCAACGATTCCGCCGCCAAGAACTACGTCTTCTGCAAGGTCTACACCA
>CAYOPA010000691.1:0-2211 GCA_964405625.1 uncultured Bryobacterales bacterium | reverse complement strand
CCGGCGATCTCTTGCAAATCCCTTTCGGTCGGCAGGCGAAAACGGACTTGACCAAGCCCTTCGGCCTCCGGCAGCGCAAAGCTCCCGTCGCCGCGCGCTTGCACGTCCGGCCCGTCGCCGTTCGCCAGCGAAGCCAGCCAGTCGTCGAGCGTGAAGCTCATCTCAAACGCTTTGCCGCAGGCCGCGCAGACGGTATGGCAGCCAACGCTCTCGCCGTACAGCGCGCGATAGACCGCGTCAACTAATCGGTCCTGCTCGGCCAGCGAAAGCTCGCCCGCCGGTCCCCAAGTCTCCACGGTCAAGCTGCGCAGTAGCGCCGCCGGAGACAGGTCCGCGAGCTCCTCTTCGCCGCGAATCTCGCGCAGGCCCACGTAGCGCGGCGGAGCTTCCGGGAGCCCTTCACTAAGGCATACCGATACCATGAGCGTTCCATCCGCCTCGACCCAGGGTGCAATCGCCTTGGCCCGCCGGCCCGGCTCTACGTCTCCGCCGTTTCCTTGACGTCCTCGTCGCGCTCCCAGCCCTCGTTCTGGCAGACGATGGACTCCATCATCACCGCGTTGGCGTTGGCGTCGAGCTCGGGCAAGGCGGTGTATTCGGAGACCCAGCAGCGGTACACCTTGTAGGAGCGCACGGCCGTGCCTTGCAGGTTGTTCACCTTCAGCAGCAGGTTGCGCTTGTAGTTCTTCAGCGAAACAGCGGGGTCTCCGGCGGTGCTGTAGACCAAGTTGGCCCACTCCTCGAAGTCGCGATCGAAGGTCACGCCTCGCTCGAAGGTGATCGCTTCGAACTTCGAAGCGCCGGGGGAATGCCGCGGCGTGCTCAGGTCGCCGCCGTCGCGATGGCTGACAACCTCGGTTGTCCTCTTCAGCGGGCTTACCTTGCTGATGCCGGCCACCGGGTCCTGCCGGCCCTCAAAGAAAAGCAGGAACTTGAAATTCTTGTACGGATCGATGCGGTCGTTCTTGGTGAAGCTCGCCATGTCGCGCGTCCTCTATTGGCTGTCGTCTCTTTGGGGCTGACTTAGACCTGAACCTGTCCGGCCTTCTGTTGCAGTGAAAGCACGATAAACTCGGCCGGCTTGAGCGGAGCGAAACCCACCAGCACGTTCACCACGCCCAAGTTTTGGTCGGTGGCGGTGGTCGTCTCCGCGTCGGCTTTGACGAAGTAGGCGTCCGAGGAGGTGCGTCCGGCGAAGGCGCCTTTGCGGAACAGGCCGTTCATGAAGGCCCCGGCCGCCAGACGGATCTGCGCCCACAGAGGCTCGTCGTTGGGCTCAAAGACGGCGAACTGCAACCCCCGCCGCAGGCTCTCCTCGATGAACAGCGCGAAGCGCCGCACGGGCACGTAGCGGTAGTCCGTATTGCCGGAGTTGTCAAAACCGTCCATGGTGCGGGCGCCCCAGCTCACCACCCCGGCGGGGAAGGAGCGCAGCGCGTTAGCCGCCTGCGGGTTGAGCAGACCGTTCTGCGCATCCGACATCGGCACGCGGACTCCCTGCACGCCCAGAATCGCGGCTTCCAGGCCGGCCGGAGCCTTCCAGACGCCCCGGGAGCCGTCGATGCGCGACATCAGCCCGGCGATCGAGCCGCTGGGGTCAATGTGCTTGCTGACGCCGTTGCTGCTGATCGTCACCTGCGGCCACCAGACGCCGGCGTGGTCCTTGACGACGCCGGTTCGCAGCCCCTGCAAGCTGTTGAGCACGCCTTGCGGCGTCTGCTGCAACGGCTCCGCGTCGACAATCAGAAAAGCGCGCTGCGAGACGCAGAACGAGCTCGCCGTTCCCCACAGCGTCGACCGGATGCTGGGCGTGCCGGTGTCGGCGGCGCTCTTGGGCAGCACCATCAAGTTGAACATGTCGACTTTCTCGTCGATGGCCTGATAGGCGGCGTCGTAGTCATCCGCCTGGGCGACATCGCCGTCGGTTCCGCCGGCCAGCGCCGCGGCAACGCGGCTGCCGCTGACGCCGTTGAAGATCCCGCCGGCCCCGGTCAGGCTGGGAGTGGACGTAAACGTCGCGCCCACGCCGCTGGAGGAGCTGCCGAAGACGGGGATCAAAGCCAGCCGATAGCCCTGGACCTCCGCGCGCCAATTGTCGCTGCCGGCGCTGAGGGCCGAGGCGATGGCTTGCAGGTTCTCGCCGATGTTTTTGAGCGACGGCGCGGCGCTCTGCGTGCCGGCGTTGAGGGCGCCGGCCGCGCTGGGATAGGT
>CAYOPA010000690.1:0-2211 GCA_964405625.1 uncultured Bryobacterales bacterium | reverse complement strand
TTAACTTTGGGCCCGATTTGGGAGGGCTCAATTGTGGACGAAACCCGAGCTCGCTTCGTTCCCCGGGCTGAAGCCCCGGGGCTGTATTTCGTCCCTGCCCGTTATTGACCGGCGACGGCTTGCAGCGTGACTTGCGCCGGCGCGCCGGCAGGTTCCACCAGTACAGCCGTGGCTCTGCGCCTACTCGCCCAAATCCGCTCCATCGACTCCACCGCTCGGCTAACCGGCTGGTCTGTTGCCATAACAAGATATGGCCCTGGCGCAAGATCCTTGACCACACACCGTCCCGATTCATCCGTCGTCGCCACGGCAAACGCGTCGGCCAAGTCCGCCTCGGAGCGCACGTCTTTGGGAAAGACAACAACAGCAACATCCGATACCGGGTTGCCTTTTCGGTCTTCAACGAGCGCCGTAAGACTGCCGGCGCCGTCTTTCAGGACAATCGTCAGCTCGCCGCCTCCGATGGCGTCGCCAAACCGCAAGGGCTCGCGAAGAACGTCCTGATTCCCATATTTCGCGCTTGCGACATGCATGTCGCCGCCCAGTCCGCCCAGCCGCACTTCATATTCAGCGATCTTTAGGTAGGGAAACAGACCGCCGCCCGGAACCGGAGAAGTCACCTTCAGGTCGCGATCAATGCCCTGGATATACGCTTGGTTGACCGGAGTGACTCGGATTGAAATCTCGGAGTCCAACAACGCGGCGTCCGCGGGACCTTCCCACTCGATATTCACGGGCATCGGCGAGCCCGACGCGGCCGGCATCTCGAGCCCGGTGACATCGGCGTCCACGACGGTAAACCTCACCCGTCCTGATACCCCGCCGTCCCCGCGCTCGTTCGGCATTCGGTACCCGAACAGCTCGTAGTCGCCGGGCGCCACGTCGCAGACCCGAAGCTTGCCTTCCACGTCAGAATCGCCGTTGACAGCCGAAGCAAAGCCGATGGGGCCATGAAGTAGTTGGGTATCAATGACCCTGAACTTCCCGGTGAATGGGACGCCGGCGGCCGACAATCGCGACTCCACGCAATAGGATGGCGTCCTGACCAAACGAATATCCACCCCTTGGCGATGCTCGCCCGGCCCAATCTCTACAGTTGCCGCGTCCCGGACGGACCGCGCCTGGGGGTAGAACGTCTCGGCGTCGACCGGTTGTCGGAAGCCCGGATCGAGAGGGGCTTCCGCCATCGCGGGCGCTTTTCGGTCATAGGGCCTGACATAGAGCAGATTCACGTGCCCCGGCGCCATGTCGTCGATACGATACACGCCTCGGTCATCGGTTTTCGATGCGCCTCGAGGGGTGTAGCGTATATTGCCCAGCCGGTATTCCCTGCCAAGCAAGAAAACCACCATCTCCTCCTTGGGCTCGCCATCCTCGTCCAGGACGCGCCCTGAGATGCTGCCGGTTTGCGCCAAGCTGAAGTCAACGCCCTCCAGCCGCCGCCCCGGCGAGAGCTGCAAGCTCCGGGTCTTGACGACGCGGCCATGGGTGGCTGTTAAGGTGTGCGTTCCCGGAGGCAGATCGCCCAGGGTGTATCGCCCTGCCGAGTCTGTTGTCGCCTCGGAAGCCGTCGCCCCAACCGTAGCTCGTACGGTGACATCCTCCAACGGCGTCCTGGTGACCGCCTCGACGACGGTTCCCGCCACCGATCCCAGCTTGACGTCCTGGCTGGGAGCGGCCCATGGAATGCTCAAAAGGCAGACCAGCAATCGCACCCAGTGGAGTAAGCCGTGGTGGGTCATAGGTAGCCCACTGGCATTCTAAACCCCTCGGAATCAGGGGATAGTGGCGGAGGAAGAGTCCGCCATATCGAATTCCGCGACCATCCGCGAACGTCCACATAACATACTCATTTCAATAGGTTAACTCAATTCGGTTGTCCGCCGCCGTCCGTCGAAATCTGCTAGAATCCGCGTCAGAAACTAAGACCGGAACTAAGACCGATCATGAGACGAACGATTGGAAAGCTCACCGCGCGCGGCGCCGCAACGGCTGGACCGGGCCTTCACTCCGACGGCGGATGTTTGTATCTACGCGTCCGCGCCACCGGCGGGCGAAGTTGGGTCTTCCGCTGGCGCGACGGCGGCCGCGACCGAGAGGTGGGACTCGGACCGCTGCATACCCTTCCGTTGAAGGTGGCGCGCCAAGAAGCGCAACGCCTACGGATGCTGCGGCTCGACGGCGGCGACCCGCTCCTGGACCGGCGCGCAC
>CAYOPA010000689.1:0-2222 GCA_964405625.1 uncultured Bryobacterales bacterium | reverse complement strand
GAGCTTGCGCTCGATGGTCTCCTCGCGGGTGAGCTTTTCGAAGCGGCCGCTAACGTCGGGCTTTTCCACCTCTTTGGTCACGGTGGTGACGGGGCCTTTCTCATGCGTGACCTCGCGGGTGCGTTCGACGGCCTGCATGCGGTCGCTGAGGTTCTGGCGGAAGAGGGTTTCGCTGCGTTCGACGCCGCCGCCGGGGAGCTTGCGCTCTTCGATGCGGATGACCTCTTGGCCCGCGGGCTTGCCGGAAGGGTCGTAGAGCTGGATGCGGCGCTCGCTGACTTCCTTGCCGCCGGCGGAGCTGATCTTCTTGGTCTGCTCGGAGAGGTAGGTCAGGCGACGGCCGCCGGGGCCGGGGACGGTTTGGGCGGCCGAGTCTCCGTTGGCGCGTTCGACGACTCCGCCGGCGACGGGGCGGCGGCGGCCGTTGGCGTCGATTTCGTACGCGGAGGAGCTGACGCGGCGTGGAGGCGAGGGGGCTTCCTTTTGCTCCTGGGCGGGGGCCGGGGTTAAGCCGGCGAACAGTGCGATGGTCAGGAGAAGTCGCATGGCCGCATGGTTATCTTATCGGCAGCGGGGAGGCGGGGTCATGAGGGGACTGGCGGAGGAGTTTGGCCCCGGGCTGACGCCTGGGGTTCGGTTATTCGTGGGCGTGGGTCCGGAGGGGTATGGAATGGGCGGCAGGCCGATGGAAAGAGCTCTGGCGATTCCGCCGGCAGCTAGGATAAAGGCATGGCTGCAACCACGATTACTTTTGGCGGGCTGTTGATCGCGCTGGGGCTGGCCGGCTGGGTGGCGACCGGGCAGCAGAGCCCGACGGCGCTGATTCCGGCGGCTTTTGGGCTGTTGTTGGCCGTGCTGGGGTATTTGGCCCGCAAGGAGAATTTGCGCAAGCATGCAATGCATGGCGCCGCGATGGTGGGTTTGCTGGGGTTTTTGGGATCGGCGCGAGGGCTGGCGGGAATGCCGGCTTTGCTGAGCGGCGAGGCGGAGCGGCCGGCGGCGGTGGTCTCGCAGGCGGTGATGGCGGTGGCTTGTTTGGTGTTTGTGGGGTTGTGCGTGCGGAGCTTTGTGGCGGCGCGGCGGGCTCGCGGTTGAGGGAGGCGGCCCCGGACTGACGTCCGGGGTTCGGTTGCGCACTAGGCGCCCGCCGGCTGGAGCCGGGCGGTTCATTGGCGCGATAGCGAGCCGCCCGCGTTTACGCGGCGTCGGGGGTTTTGAGGGTTTGTAGGCCCTTCCAGACCGGGTCGCGGATGTCGTCAACGAAAAGTTGGAGATGCGGGTACGGGATCTCGATGCCGGCCGCGTCGAGCGCCAGCTTGGAGGCTTCCACCACGGCGCAGGCGACCGGCGGCTCGTTGGAGGCTTTGTCGATCCAGACGCGGACTTCCAGCTCGACTCCCGATGAGCCCAACTCCATGACGACCACATGGGGCGGCGGAACGCGGATGATGCCCGAGACGCTCGCTACCGCCTCCTCCAAGACTTTGCGGGCTCGCGGAATGTCCTCTTTGTAGGCGATGCGGACCGGAACGTCGATGCGCGTCTCGCCGTGCTTGGAGTGGTTGACGAGCACTTCGTCAATGATCTTCTTGTTGGGGATGACGACCCAGGTGTTGCGCTTGGTCCTGATGCGCGTGGTGCGCATCGTGATCTCGGAGACCTCGCCGACCTGGCCGGCGACGTGGACCCAGTCGCCGACGCCGAACGGCTTGTCGAGAAAGATCAAGAAGCCGGCGATGATGTTGGCCAGCGTGTCCTGAGCCGCGAAGCCGACGGCGAGACCGGCCACGCCGATCGAGGCCAGGATGGCGCCGATGTTGACGCCGAGCTGCCCGGCGGCCATCACGATCCCGAAGCCCAGGACGAGGTAGCGGTAGAGGCTGCCGATGAGCATCCGGATCAGGGTGTCGTGGAAATCCGCCGCTTGCAGAGCCCTGCGTAGCGGGATTTCGGTGGCCTTGAAGAGGATCCAAGAGCCGACCAGGAATACGACGGCCACGACCATGTCGGGGATGGCGTGCACCACCCAGGCGACGCTCTGGGTGACCAGAACCTCTACGTCGAGCCGCTTTAGAATTTCGTCGATCAAAAGAAAATCCTCCCGCGGACCGGGCGGCCCGCAGGAGGATTCTAACTGATCGCGGCCGGGACCCTAGATATCGAGGTTTTTGACGTCGAGGGCGTTGTCGCCGATGAACTTGCGGCGGGCTTCAACGCTTTCG
>CAYOPA010000688.1:0-2243 GCA_964405625.1 uncultured Bryobacterales bacterium | reverse complement strand
GAACCGTTGCCGGTCGAGGCCATGCCGCCGTCGCCGGAGCAGGCGGCGGCCATCCGCCGCCAGGTGGAGCGTTTGCTGGAGTCGGACCAACTCAAGGGCTCGCGCACCTTGCACCGGCTCCTGCGGTTCCTCGTTGAAGCCAAGCTCGGAGGGCGGGAGGACGAGCTCAAGGAGACCGTCCTGGCGGCGGAAGTCTTTGACAGAAAAACCGGGTTTGACGGCCGCGACGACCCGGTGGCCCGCGTCCACGCCCATCGCCTGCGCAAGAAGCTGAAGGAATACTACGAAGGGCCCGGCGCCGGAGACGCCTGGGTGCTCGATATTCCCGCCGGGGCCTACATCCCTAGCATTTCGAACGTTGCGGGCGACGCGGCGGATTTCAACCCATTGCCGCCGCCGCCGGAGCTGATCACACCTCGTCGGACGTCTCGGCTGGGAATATGGGCCGCGGTGACTGCGGCAGTGGCGCTGGGTGCGGCGTTGGGCTTTGCGATGCGCGGTCCGCGCGAAGGCCCGATCCCGCCGCCGTCGTCGGTGGAGCGTCTGTGGGCGCCGTTTCTGGACCCGGCCGGCCCGCCTGCCACGATGGTCTTCAACGAGACCGTCTTTCTGTCCAACGAGAAAGTTCTGCTGCGCTACAATGGCCCCTACTCCGCGCCGACCGGCGCTGGGTTCGCCAATACCGAGGACGTGCGGCCGTATGTGGATTCGGAGCTGCTGGACGTCGCCGGCCCGCTGCTGTTCAATCGGACCTACGCCTCGGCGGCCCATGTGTATTGCGTGCGCGCCCTGACGCTGCTGTTCGCCGGCGCCGGCAAGGCGCTCGCCCTTCGTCCGTTTCGTTTGCTGCGGCCCGACGAAGCGGCCGGCGAGCATCTGATCCTCACCGACGTCTCGAACTTGGCCGCGGCCAACCAGTCTCTGGTCCACTTCCGCGTACGCCCGGGCAGTTACGGCTATAAGTCCCCCGATCAGCCGGCGATCGAGAACGTCAGCCCGCGGGACGGCGAATCCGAGCGCTTCACCATCGGCTTCGATGAGCGCACGCAGGAGCGGAAGATCGACTACGCGGTGGTCGCTTGGTTGCCGGGCCGCCGACCGCGGGTGCGCGTCGCACTGATGGACGGCTTGACGGCGGCCGCCACCTGGGCCGCAGCCAAGGCCTTGACGACCCGCGAGGGCGTCGAAGAGCTGGAGCGTCTGTTGGGGGACCCATTGCCGACTTTCTTTGAAGCTGTCGTTCGGGCCGATATTGACCACGATCAGGTGATGGGCTACTCCTTCGTCGCCGCCCGGCCTCGGGAAGAGTAAGGGCGGAGCGTCGCCCAGATTCCAATCTTCTCTCAAGCCCGCGGCGGGCTTGTATCGCGGGCGCGGGTACCAAGCATGGTCGGCGACTTGAGGGTGAACGTCCCCTGGGCAACATGGTCAGGAAGGGCTCGCTGGAACTTTTTGGTCCCCGCCGGTGTCTGTACCGGCAAAGGAAGAGCGTTTGCCCCCGACGACGCGGCGCTGCTAGTGTGAAGCTGGCGGAAAAAGCCGAAATGAGGTCCAATCGTGGCGCTGCTGAGTAACTTAACGGGTCCGCCGGACGAGAATGCGGAGCTGACCCGGAGCCTGCAAGCCAGGCAACTGGGAGCGTTTGAGGAGTTGCTGCGCCTGTACCAAGGACCGATTTATGGCTTCGTCTATCGTCTTCTCGACGATCCGGCCGATGCGCCCGATGTCACCCAGGAGATCTTTCTCAAAGTATTTCGCAAGATCAACGGTTTTCGCGGTGAGTGCTCGCTCAAGACCTGGATCTACCGCATCGCCGTCCATGAAGCTTCCAACCGCCGGCGCTGGTTCTCGCGTTGGCGCAGGAATGAAACCTCGATGGATCACGACGAGGTTTGGGGCATGCTGAGCGATCCGGGGGATACGCCCTATGAGTCGTTGCAGAAGAGAGAGCAGCGCGATCTGGTGGATGCCGCGCTGCGCGGAGTCGATGAGCGTCTGCGGTCAGCCGTAGTGCTGCGGGACCTGCAGGGGCACAGCTACAACGAGATCGCGGAAACGCTTGAGATTTCGCTCGGCACGGTGAAGTCCAGAATTTTGCGGGGCCGTGAAGCGCTCAAGGAGCGTCTCGCGGAGCTCGCAGCCGAAGGCGCGCTGCCCGGCGTGAGCTATCAGCCGGAATGAGGAAGGGGAATTTGAGGAGGAGGTCAAGCGATGAATTGCTCTTGGATGCAACGCCGGCTGGT
>CAYOPA010000687.1:0-2247 GCA_964405625.1 uncultured Bryobacterales bacterium | reverse complement strand
CAGACCACGCTGGTCGAGCTGTTCGATGAGGCTTGTCGGCGCGATCCCGAGCAAACGGCGTTGGTCTTCGAGGGGCGCAGGGTGAGCTACGGGCAGTTGCGGAACCGGGCCGCCGCCGTGACGGCGATGCTGCGGGCGCGCGGCGTCGGCGCCGGCTCGGTGGTCGGCGTCCATCTGCAGCGCGGCGAGCTGTTGCCGGCCGCGCTGCTGGGAGCGCTGGGCGCCGGGGCGGCCTATCTGCCGCTGGACCCCGCCTACCCCGAGGAGCGGCTGCGGAACATGCTGCAAGACGCCGCCGCGGAGTTGATATTGACGGAGGCGAGCCTGCGCGGACGGCTGCGCGAGGCGGCTGAGATCGTCCTGGACGCGGCCGTCCTCGACCAGGCGCCGTTCGCTGAGCCGGCGGATGGGCCGGATCCAGACAGCCCGGCCTACGTGCTGTTTACCTCCGGTTCCACCGGCCGTCCCAAGGGCGCGGTCACCACGCACCGCGCCATCTGCAATCGCCTGCTGTGGATGCAGCGCCAATACGGGCTGGCGGCGGGCGAGCGAGTCCTGCACAAGACGCCGATCAGCTTCGACGTCTCCGGCTGGGAGCTGTTCTGGCCGCTGACCACGGGGGCCACGATGGTTCTGGCGCGGCCCGGCGGCCACGGCGACGCGGTCTATCTGGCGGAGCTGATCCAGACCGAGCGCGTGACGACACTGCACTTCGTGCCGTCCATGCTGCGCGCCTTCCTCGAGGAGCCCTCGGCGGCGGGCTGCCGCTCGCTGAAGAGAACCATCTGTAGCGGCGAGGCGCTGACGCCGGACCTGGTCGGCCGTTTCTTCCAGACGCTGCCAGGGGAGATCCACAACCTCTACGGCCCGACCGAGGCGGCGATCGACGTGACCGCGCACGCCTGTCGGCGCGAGGACACCGACCTGCCGTCCGTGCCGATTGGGAGACCGATCTCCAATACACGGGTCTATATCCTCGACGCCAACCTGGAGCCGATCCCAACCGGCGCCGTGGGAACGCTCTTTCTGGGCGGCTGCCAACTGGCGCTGGGCTACGTCGGCCGCCCCGCGCTGACCGCCGAGCGCTTCATTCCGTCGCCATTCGCCGCTGAGGCCGGCGAGAGGCTTTACGACACCGGCGATCTGGCGCGCTTCCTGCCCGGCGGCGAGGTCGAGCTGTGCGGACGGGCCGACGGGCAGGTGAAGATTCGCGGCGCGCGCGTGGAGCTCGGCGAGATTGAAGCGGCCATTCGCGAGCTCGGCGACGCCGTCGCGGCGGCGGTGGCGCTGGAAGAGGGGCCGGGCGGGCGGAAGCGGCTGATTGCCTACGTCCAGCCGCGCCGGGGCGCAACGGTTAACGCGGCGAGCCTGCGGCGGGCGCTGGCGGACCGGCTGCCGGCGGCGATGCTCCCCGACGCGGTGGAGGAGCTTCACGCGATGCCGTTAACGCCCAGCGGCAAGCTCGACCGCAAGGCCCTGTCGCGGCAGGTCAGCCCCGCGCCCGCCGACGAGGAGCTCCGCCGCCTGCTCGACGAGATGGAGGGTCTGAGCGCGGAGAGCCTCCGCGAGATTCTGACCAGTGCGCCATCGGGTGAAGTGGAACGCCAATGAACGATATCGCAGCTCGTATTCAAGCCCTGCCGCCTGAGAAACGCGCGCTTTTGGAGCAACTGCTGGCGGAGCGCGGCCACGCCGCCGGCGAGTCATCCTCGCGGCCCGCCTTTGAGCCGCCCGCGACGCCGACCCAGCAGATATTGGCGCAGGCCTGGGAGCAGGTTTTGGGCGTCGAACGGATCGGCCTGCGGGACAGCTTTCTGGCGCTTGGGGGCGATTCCATCCAGTGCGTCCAGGTGGTCGCGCGCGCCCGTCAAGCGGGGTTGAACCTGACGAACCGGCTGTTGTTCGAGCGCCCGGTGCTGGGCGAGCTCGCCGCCATCGTCGAGCCGCTGCCGGCGTACGCCGAGCCGCAGGAGCCCGTGGTCGGCGAAGCGGCGCTGACGCCCATCCAGCGCTGGTTTTTCGAGCTCGACCTGGAGAACCAATCGCACTGGAATCAGAGCGTGCTGCTGGAGGTTCCCTTTGCGGTCGACGAGCCTCACTGGCGGGCCGCGCTGGACGCTTTGGTCGCGCACCATGACGCGCTGCGATTGCGCTTCGTTCAAGACGGGGAAGGTCTCCGCCAGCTTTGCTCGGAAGTCGCGCCGGCGGCGTTTGAACGGATGGACCTGAGCTCGGTTCCCGAAGCCG
>CAYOPA010000686.1:0-2248 GCA_964405625.1 uncultured Bryobacterales bacterium | reverse complement strand
TGGTGTTGATCGGTGCGGATCGCGCGCGCTTCCTGCACAGCCAATGCACGAATGACATCAACCGTCTCCAGCCGGGCGAAGGTTGTTACACGGCGTTCACCACGAACAAGGGCCGCCTGCTCGGTGACGCCAATGTCTTCGTGCTGGCCGACGAAATCCTGCTCGACGCCGAGCCCGGCCAGGCGACGACAGTTACCGAAAGGTTGAAGCAGTTCATCGTCTCGGAGGAAGTCGAGATCGTGGATGCCGCACCGCATTACGGATTACTGACCGTGCAGGGGCCGAAGGCGGCGGAAGTAATGGCCGGACTCGAATTAGATATTCCCCTTCCCTCTACGAGCCTTGCCAGCGTGAAGCTCGATCACCCGGTCCTCGGCGAACTTTACCTCGCGAATCATCCACGCCTGGGGACTGCCGGCGCCGATCTGTTCGTGCCCTCGGCCTCGCTGGGTGCGGTCCTCGACAAGCTGATCACGGCCGCGAAGTCGGTCGGCGGCGGCCTCGCCGGCTGGGAAGCCTTCGACCTCGCGCGCGTGGCGGCGGGCATCCCGCGCTTTGGCGTGGACATGGACGAGACCAACCTCGCGCCGGAGGCGAATCTCGAGACTCGGGCGATCAGCTACACCAAGGGCTGCTATGTCGGGCAGGAGATCCTGAATCGTCTCCGCACCTTCGCCGAAGTGAACAAGCGCTTGTGCCGGCTGAAGTTGCCGGGTGAGCTGGCCAGTTTGCCGGAACGCGGCGCAAAGCTGCTAAAAGGCGGCAGGGAATCCGGCCATCTGACCAGCGTGGTGCGCCTGCCCGGCGGCGAAATCCGGGCACTGGGTTACGTGCGCAAGGAGTGGCTGGCACCTGGGGAGAGTTTCAGTCTGGCCGACGGCACCAAAGTGGAATCGTTGGGTCCGGCGGCTTGAGCGCGGAGGTGATCGTGATCTGATCCGACGCAAAAAATCCGGTTGAAATTCCCGCGCAGGGCGTCAAGTTGCCTGCAAATCAGTTTCAGCCCACAACTCACCATCATCGCCTGGAAATTATGAAAACCGCACTCACTTGTCTGCTTGCCTGCCTGACCATTTTGCCCCTGCGCGCCGCCGAGACGGAATGGACCGCGGACTTCAACACCGCACTGCGCACCGCCAAAGCCGAAAAGAAAATGGTGCTATGAACTTCACCGGCTCGGACTGGTGCGGCTGGTGCATCAAGCTCAAGAACGAGGTTTTCGCCAAACCCGAGTTCAAAGAATACGCGACCAAAAACCTGGTGCTGGTGGAACTGGACTTCCCGAAGAAGAAAAAGCAGAGCGCCGCCGAGAAGAAGAACAACCAATCCCTCGCACAGCGTTACAAGGTCGGCGGATTCCCCACCATCATCGTGCTCACCAGCGACGGCAAACTGGCGGGCGAGCTCGGCTACCAACCCGGTGGTCCGAAAACGTTCATCGCCGCGCTGGACGAGCTGAAGAAATAACGTCTCCTGTCGTCCCGCCAGCCCGCCCGGCGTTATTGCCGTGGCGGGCTTTTTGGTTGCCGCCTTTCAAGGAGCGCCCGCCCGCCAGCGCTGGTATTCCTCAATGATCTCCTCCCGCGGGCAACGCGGTCGCAACACCGTCCGCACCCGGAGCTCATAAGTCTTCAGCACCTCGTACGGTGAAATGATCCACTGAAAATCCCACGCGGGGTTCGTCGTTCGCCGCTCGGGCGTCCCGCCACCACCCGACGGCGAATGCGCGAAGCGCAAGCCGTCCGTGCGGTCGAACATCACGATCCAGATCAGGTCGCCGAAGTGCCCATAGAAAAACGGCAGCTCAAAGCGCAAGCGCGACAGGCTCTTGAAGAGCGCCGGCTGATCCGGGTTTTCAAACGTCAGTGCCAGCCGGTCGTCCCGGTGACGCACCGTACTCTGGTCGCCATGCCATTGGGTGCAGAGCTGCGTCCAGGTCGCCGGTTGCCCCTCCAGGCCACCAAGGAAATACATGCTTTTGTCCTCCGGCGCGTTGAGGTAACTGGCCCAGAACAGGCCCAGCCACCCGCGCGGAAACACATGCTGATGCGCGGTCGCCCGGAAACCCATGTCCAGGTAGTGCGGCGCGATCAGCTTGAAGCGGGTGCGGCTCTCGACGCGAAACATCGGCGTCGGCGGCTGGTGCAGCTCGCACTCCGTGGCGGAGATTTTTTCAAAAGTCATCGGCGCGGTGCGCGGCTCGAAGAAGTGCCGCGGGTCGTCTTCCGTCTCGCCGTTGAAGATGTGT
>CAYOPA010000685.1:0-2256 GCA_964405625.1 uncultured Bryobacterales bacterium | reverse complement strand
CTGTTCCTGGATACTAAAGGAGTCTGGCATTGCGCATACTCCGTGGAAGGGCCGGGCGTCGGCGGGCGCTCGGCCCTTCTTCCGTGGCGAATCACCATGTTAGTGATAAGATAGCGATGGGGGCAGTGTGCCGGAGCGGTTTAACGGAACGTTGATTCGTGGCGGGTAACCTAGGCTCTCACCCGTCCGTGGGTTCAAATCCCACCGCTTGCCCCCTACGCCCTACCGCAGCCCGTGAGCCTTGTTATGGCACCCGATGCAGATCAGATCGAGGTTGTCAGGATGATCGGTTCCGCCCTGTGAGCGAAACTCCACGTGGTGAAGCTGGAGCGGCCCGCCACCCCCGCAGTGGTTGCAGCGGCCTTTCCCTTCGCGTAGCTTGCGCCGGCGGATCGTCATCAGGTTGTCCGTCCGCAGATCCTGGCACGCCTCTTCAACGGTCTTGCCACGGCCCTGCGCGATCACCTCGCGCTGCTCGTTGAACGCCGCGGCGGCTTCCTTCTCGGGGAACCAGTGAACCTTCAGGCCGGTCAAGCCCTCCACCTTGCGGATAGCCCGAGCCTCGCGCTCAGTCATCGAGGTCCCCCGCCCGCACGCCGTCGTCGAACACTTCGGCAAGCTCAGCCATGTTTGTTGCCGTGCGTTGCCGCACCTCAAGTTCGCGCTCAGCCCACTCCTGGCTGATACCCACCTGCCCCGAATTGGCGAGTAAGCGATCCACGGCGCGCTCCGCCCGTTCGCGCTCGGCCTCGACTTGCCCCTCAAGCTTGCGATTCTGGGCCAGCAGAGCGTCCACACGGCGTCGCGACTCCTCCAGGCTGGACTCGGCAGCTACCAGTTCCTTCTCGCGCTCCACGGCCCTCCGCGCGGCCATGAAGGCGAAGATCAGGGCGGTAAGCCCCGCGAGGGCGATAGAGGCGATGGCTTCAGGTGTCATGTGGGGAATCACCACCAAGGATCAGACTGCTTCATTCTACCCTCGAACGTCTCGCGAGCTTCCGCCCACGCTTCGTCGAGATTGCCGGTGCGCTTGTCGAAGTCCATCTTCTCGCGACGGCTCACCTCGGCCGTGTAACTCATGGGGTCCATGATGCGAAGGTGCTCCAATTGCGAGTCCACCTCCGCCAATTTCGAGACAGGCGGCATGATGCCAAGCCCGTAAATCAGGGCGTCGCACGTATGGTCATCTTTGTCCTGCGGTTTGTTGGTCGCTAAGTTTGTCCGCAGATCCCGGCCCCACTGCCACTGCGCATGTTCCCGGATCGTGTTCTCGCAGGTCTTGAAGAAGAACAGCCGCGGTGCGTTGTCGATGATCCGGTCGGCGAACCCTCCCATGTGGTCCGGCTGATTCGGGATGACGCGAACATGGCCCGGCCGACGCCGCATGTAGTCGGCCACATGCAGGATACCGGGCACCTTCGACCCCGGCCCCTTCTTGGCGCCCTCGATCAGCAGGCCGCTGCCTTGCCGGTTGAAGTGGGTTACCACGGCGCGGTTCGCCGGGTCGCAGATGATGCGAAACATGCCGCCCGCGCCGTAGCTGGGATAATCCTTGATCGCCTTCTCGACATCGTGTAGTAGCAGGTCCCGCTGGTATACCTCTTGGACGCAGTAGACGGTCCCGGTGACCGGCTCCAGCCGCAGAAACAGGACAGCCCACGGCACATCGCCGCCCGTGTCGATCGCCACCACCGTCGGCCAGTGCTCGGGGATGCGGAATGGCTCGATTACGTGCACGCTGTCGGGAGCGAACTCCTTGTAGATCCGGCCACCCCAGTTGGCGAATGAGCACTCCACGTACCGTTCGATGTACTCGCGCGAGTGGTTCCGCAGGATGTTTTCGAGGAACTCCTTCGGCAGGTGGACGTTCTCGTGGGTGTGCGAGCGGATCACCAGCGAGCCAGGCAGCCGCCACGTGTCCACGGGCGTCTCGCCTCCCAACAGGCTCGGCACCATGACCGTCTGGCGCTTCCCGGCGTCCTCGGCCGGCTTGACGTAGCGGGTGTACATCCAGTCCACGCCGTTGCTGTTCGCGAGCGCAAACGACAAGCCCCGGCCGCTCTGGCGCCGGATGCGGGTGGCGAGGTAGTCCCACTCATTCGCCTCCACGTCTTCGAGCTGGTCGCAGGAGTACCAGCCGAAGTTGTAGCCGCTGAGGTGGTGATGGCCGATCACGGACGGCCGCAAGTGCTTGAAGACGATGTAGCTGGGGTTCCCCTGCTCTTTGCTCGCGATCGTCAGCGTGTTCTCAGGCTC
>CAYOPA010000684.1:0-2258 GCA_964405625.1 uncultured Bryobacterales bacterium | reverse complement strand
AGGTTGCGCTCCACGGCGACACCGTTTAGCCGCACCGCCTGTTCGATCGCCTCGGCGGAGAGCGGGATCAGCCCGCGCTGCCAGGCCGCGCCGACCAGGAACAGATTCGCCTGCAAGTGGCTGCCGAACAGGCCCTCGGCCAGCCGCGTGGCGTCCAGGTAGAGGTTTTCGCGAGCCCGGGTCCAGCGGTCCACGCGGCCTTCCAATCCGCCCGGCGGCGCGAGCTCCACCAGCCCCGCGCGGATGCTCTTGCCGGTCGGCGTCTGGTGCGAGTTGACCACGGCGACGGTGCGTTCGGGGTCGCAACGCTTCAGGTTGCCCGGCGCGGCGGCGCCCAGGGAGTCAAAGCCCAGCAGCAGGTCAGCCGCGCCGTAGCCGATGCGCTGCGACGCCTCCAGCGGCTCGCGGCTCAGCGCCAGGTGCGAAACCACGGCGCCGCCCTTCTGCGCCAGCCCGGTCTGGTCGAGCGTGACGACGTGCAGCCCGTCGAGCACGGCCGCCGTCGCCAGCAGGGCGTTGATGGTCACCACGCCGGTGCCGCCCACGCCCGGCATGAGTATGTGATACGGCCCCGGCCCCCAATCCCTGGCAACGGGCGCGGGAACCTCGGCGGCCGGCAGCTCCGGCGGCTTGCGGCGCTTCAGCCCCGAGCCTTCCTCAATCTCCACCTCGATGAACGACGGGCAGTCGCCCAGCAGGCAGGACTCGTCCACGTTGCACGACGACTGCAAGATGCGCGTTTTCGGTCCGTATTCGGTGGCGAACGGCTCCAGCGAGACGCAGTTGGACTTGCGGATGCAGTCGCCGCAGCCCTCGCAGACGCGCTGGTGGATCATCAGCCGCCGGGTCGGTTGCGGCAGCTTGCCCCGGCTGCGGCGCCGACGTTTTTCGTTGGCGCACATCTGGTCGTAGATCAGGGCCGTGGCGCCGGGGATTCTTTCGAGCTCGCGCAGGCTCGCTTCGAGCGTGTCGCGGTCGCGCACCTCGACGTTGGCGGCCAGCCCGCTGGCGCCGGTGTATTTCTCCGGTTCGTCGCTGAGGATGAGGGTGCGCTTGATCCCGCAGGCTTCCAGCTCGCGCGTCATGGCGGGGATCGGCAGCCCGCCGGTCGCGTCCTGCCCGCCGGTCATGGCGACCACGCCGTTGTGCAGGATCTTGAAGGTGATGTTGACCCCGGCCTGCGCGGCGGCGAGCACGCCCTGGCGACCGGAGTGGAAATAGGTGCCGTCGCCCAGGTTTTGGAACAGGTGCGGCTGCTCGGTAAACGGCGACAGCCCGATCCAGTGGCCGCCCTCGGAGCCCATTTGCGCCAGCCAAGCGACCCCTCGGCCGGCGTCGGCCATGCGCGCCGACATGCCGTGGCAGCCGATGCCGCCGCCCGCGATCTGCCCTTCGAGCACGATCGTGGACCGGTTGTGCGGACAGCCCGAGCAGTAGCTGGCGGTGCGGGCGATGGGCGGATTGGTCAGCTCCACGCTGAAATGGGCGTCGATGGCGTCGAGCCGCTCCAGCCGCTTCTTCACGCCAGGCAGATCGCCGACGAACCGCGCCAAGGCCCGCGCGATCGCCTCGGCGTCAAATTCTCCGTGGCCGGGCAGCAGTGTCTCGCCGTCAGGGCCTTGCTTGCCATGGATGCGGGGCCGCCGGTCGCGGTTGAATAGCAGCTCGCGAAGCTGAAGCTCCACGAAGCTGCGCTTTTCTTCGACGACCAAGACTGTTTCGAGGCCGTCGACGAATTCGTCGATGACGCTCGGCTCCAGCGGGTAAACCATGCCGAGCTTGAGGATGCGGACGCCGGCTTGGGCCAGCGCCTCCTCGTCGAGCGCCATGTTGCGCAGGGCGGTTTGCAGGTCGGCGTAGGCTTTGCCGCAGGCGACGATGCCGAAGCGGTCGTGGGCGTGGCGGGACTGGAAGCGGTTGACTTGGTTCTCGCGGGCGAACAGCCGGGCGGCCTCCAGCCGGTGGACGTACAGGTCGCGCTCGGCGTCGAGCGAGCCCGGCGAGATCAGCAGCGGATGGATCGTCTTGCGCCACGGCTGGCCGCTGACCTCGTACACCGGCTCGACAATCCGCAAGCGTTCCGGCGAGACCTCGATGGTGGCGCCGCCGTCGCAGACGTCGGTGGCCAGCTTGAGCGCCGCCCAGGCCCCGCAGTAACGGCTCAGCGCGATGCCGTAGAGGCCGTAGTCGAGCGCGTCCTGCACGGACGAGGCCGATAGGATCGGGATGCCGACGTTGTAGAGCGACAGCTCGCTCTG
>CAYOPA010000683.1:0-2261 GCA_964405625.1 uncultured Bryobacterales bacterium | reverse complement strand
CGCCACTCCCTCCGCGCCGGTGGGTTTTTGGAAGATCTTCCAACGCAGGCTCTTCGACGCCTGGTGTTCCAGGTCGTAGGCGGCGCGTTTCTCCGGGTCGCTGAGCACTTGGTGGGCCTGCAGGACCGCCTGGAACGCGTTCGTGTCGCCGGTGTCGGGATTGTCGGGGTGGTAGCGCTGGGCCAGGTAGCGGTAGACGCGATGGATAGTGTCCGAATCGGCGGTGGGGCTGATCTGCAAGACTTCGTACAGGTCCAGCAGCGAGCTGTCGGCCTGGGGCTTGGCCGACCCGGCGCGCTGGCGCGGGGCCGTCTCGTAGCAGCAGCCGGCGCGGTAGACCCCCTCGTCGGCGAGCAGCCGGCAGTGGACCACCTGCACTTGCGCCTTGCGCTCCACGTCGGGCGCATGGGCCAGCGCCGGCCCCCAGACCCACAGCTTGGCGCCCACCACCATCGGCTGCGCGGTGTTGAACCCCAGCCCCCACTCGCTAGCGTCCACCAGACGCACCTTGCGGGTTTTCAGCTCGCCGCCGGCTCGCTCCATGGCGATGGTGATGTCGGCTGAGACAGGCGTCGAGTTGCGGGCCTTGCGGCGGCGTTCGTCCATAGCGTCATCGTAAGCGTTTGGAACGGCTCGGCACCATCGGTTCGAGCTACAATACCCGATTCGTGATGATTCGTCGGGAATTTCTCCATACCGCGCTCGCCGCCGCGCTGGCGTCGGGCGCCTGCAACCGCTCCGGCGGCCCGGACGGCGCCAAGCGCATCGGCGTGGTCCCCAAGGCGACGGCGCATGTGTTCTGGCAAAGCGTGCACGCCGGCGCCGTGGCGGCCGGACGCGAAGCAGGCGTGGAGATCGAATGGAAAGGACCTGCGGCGGAGACTGATTTTTCGCGCCAAATCGAGATCGTCGATTCGATGATCAACGCTCGGCTGGACGGCATCGTGCTGGCGCCCACGGAGGCGACCTCGCTGGTGAGCGTGGTGGAACGGGCCGCACGAGAAGGCGTGCCGCTGACGATTTTCGATTCCGGGATCAAGACCGAGAACTACGTCTCCTACGTTTCCACCAACAACTACGACGCCGGCTCGCTGGCGGCGCGGGCGATGGGCGAGATTCTGGAAGGCAAGGGCGAGATCGCCGTCGTCAAGATGGTGCCCGGCAGCTCGTCCACCATGGAGCGCGAGGCGGGCTTTGAGGAAACGCTCAAGAAGGAATCGCCCGGCATCATGATCGTGGCCGAGCAGTACTGCATGTCCGACCGCGCCAAGGCTCTGGCGGTGACCGAGAACATGCTCACGGCGCATCCGGCGTTGCACGCGCTATTTGCGTCCGCCGAACCGGCAACCGTGGGCGCGGCCCAGGCGCTCAAGAGCCGCAACATGAGCGGCAAGGTCAAGATGGTGGGCTTTGACGCCAGCGACTCGATCGAGAAGGATCTGCGGAACGGCGTGATTGACGCGCTGGTCGTGCAGGACCCCTTCAATATTGGCTATCAGGCGGTGAAGTCGGTGATCGCCGCGATGAACGGCGAGACGCCGCCCAAACGGATGGATTCGCCGGCGACGCTCGTCACGCGGGACAACGTGGACTCCCCGGAGATCGACAAGCTGTTGCACCCGGATTTGAAGCAGTATCTGGGATAGAGGCTGACGCATCCGCCGACTCTATGTTATTCTCTTCGCGCCTCCTGGGAGGGAGGATGCACCATGAAGTTCATGTCGACTTGGAGCTTGCGCGAGGGGCAGACCGCGGGCGCCGCGAGGCGCTTTCTGGCGGGTGAAGGGAAGCCGCCCGAGGGGGTCAAGCTGTTGGGAAGGTGGCATGCCACGGACTTGAGCTGTGGCTGGTCCCTAACGGAGTCCGACGACGCGGCCGCGCTGATGAGCATAGCCGTTAATTGGGTGGACGAGCTCGAAATAAACACCGTTCCGGTCGTGGAGGATGAGGTCGCTGGAAAGGTGCTGGCGGCCAAGTACGGCGGGTAGAGCGGACTATAGCGCGCTCAGAAACTCGAATAAGGAACCAAGCCAGCCAGCGATGCCACTGGGGAGCATGTGGGTCACGTGGACTGGGCAATGCAGACGTTAGCCCCGGGCTTCAGCCCGGGGAAGCGAGGCCACGGCGCCCGATTGTTCGACCCCGGGCTGAAGCCCGGGGCGATACTTTGTCACGCGTCTCGGTCGCGAGCTTCTGAGATAGGGCACTAGATCCGGTTGCCCGTGCTGGAGCGACCCATCCGGGCGCTCACCCAATACAGA
>CAYOPA010000682.1:0-2262 GCA_964405625.1 uncultured Bryobacterales bacterium | reverse complement strand
GCGTCATCTGGACGTCGCGCGAGATCTGCGCGATCGTCTCGCCGGAGTGATAGCCCAAACAGGATTCGGGCCCGCTGCCCTTCGCGCAGAGGGGCGGTGCGGGAATCGCGAATGCCACACAGCGTGCCGATCTCATCGTCCGTCAGCCGCAGGCGCGGTCGTCGAGAGAAGCCTGCCCCACAGCCAACGCAGCACAAGACATCCGCATGTGGATATGTTTTGGTGAAACGCTATACTAGTCGCCGAACATGCTCGGCACACACGCAAAGAGGCCCTGGATCGCTCCGGGGCCTCTCCACTGCTCACCGCTTACCGCTCACTGACTACCATGCAGCCGCCGACCGCCGCTTCCGCGCCGGCCCACGGCCGCGCGAGCCCATCGCCCGCTTGGCTTCCAGCGGCAGCGGGAAGTGGCCGTCAAAGCCCGGCTCTTCCAGCCGCTCGAGCGGGCCGTTGAGCCTGCGCTCGATGTCCCGCACCGCAGCCACGTCTTGTTCGGAGACGAAGGTATACGCCTTGCCTTCGCGCTCCGAGCGGCCCGTGCGGCCGATCCGGTGCGTGTAGGCGTCGGTCGTGTTCGGCATGTCGAAGTTGATCACGTGCGATACGTGCGCCACGTCAATGCCGCGCGCGGCGATGTCAGTCGCCACCAGCACCTTGTAGCGCCCGTCGCGAAAACCGTTCATCGCCTTGTCGCGCTGACCCTGCGACATGTTGCCCTGCAAGGCAACCGCGTTGTGACCGATGCTGGTGAGCTGATCAGCCAACCGCTTGGCGCGGTGCTTGGTGCGCGAAAAGATGATCGCGGAGCTCGGATTCTGGCTCTTGAGCACCAACTCCAGCAGCGCCAGCTTGCGCGTTGACAGCACCGGATAGACGCCGTGCGTGATCGTGCTCGGCGGGGCCTCGTGCCCCAGCTCCGCCACGTGCGGATCGTTGAGGATCTCGTCGGCGAGAACGCGAATTTCCTTAGGCATGGTCGCCGAGAACATCATGTTCTGACGCTTCTCGGGTACGGCCCGCAGAATCCGCCGAATGTCGGGCAAGAAGCCGAGGTCGAACATGTGATCGGCCTCGTCGAGCACCAGGGTCTCCACGTCGGTCAGACGCACGAAGCCCTGGTTCATCAGGTCCAGCAGCCGCCCGGGGCAGGCCACCAGAATGTCGGGCTGCTTTTGCAGGTCGCGCTCCTGAATCCGCTGCGAGACGCCGCCGAAGATGCAAGCCGAGCGGATCTTGGTGTATTTGCCCAGCAACGAGAGCTCTTTGTTGATCTGCACGGCGAGCTCGCGCGTCGGCGCCACGATCAGCGCCCGCGGGTTGGAGCCCCGCTTGCCTGCGAGCAGCCGCGACAGCAGCGTCAATGCAAAGGCCGCGGTCTTGCCGGAGCCGGTCTGGGCCAAGCCCAGAATGTCGCGGCCGTCCATGGCCGCGGGAATGGTTTCGGCCTGTACCGGCCGCATCTCAGTGAAGCCGAGCTCATCGACGCCGCGCCGTACGGCCGCGGGAAGATTGAGCTCGGAAAAATCGGTTAAAAACCGGTGTTCGGTGTGTGTCGACAAAAGAAGAAAATCCTTTGCCACGCTGGATGGACGGAATGCATAGACTTCCTACGCAGTGCGCAATCGGCGCGGCTATCGCAGGACCAGTCCAACAGAGAAGGGTCTTGGGAATTAACTCGGCGCGACTGCTCTGACGTAGAGCTTTCCTGTTGGGCGCCGGCGGCCGCGAGGATGCGACCTTCACCCGTCACTATAGCAGCTTCGGCCGGATGTCCAGGCGCCGGCCGCGACGCTTACCCGGCCAGGCGTCCCTCGGCGGCCCGAAACAGGCGGTCCCAGACCGCCTCGCCCAGACCGCCTCGCGCCGGCCCCCTGGCCACGATCACATCCACTTGGCGCTCGTCGAGCTCACGCAGCCCTGCGAACAGCAGCCGGGCGGCCTGTTCGGGCTCGGAGGCGGCGCCAAGCTCGAACACCTCCGCGCCCAGCTCCCGCCAACGCGCCGCTTCGTCGTCGTACGCCAGCGCGCCGACGCGCCGGCCTTCCCGCAGCGCTCGGCCGGCCGCCGCGAGCATCTTCTCGCTCACGTCCTCGGCGCCGGCGAACAGCCACATTTCGGCTCGGGGCGAATAGTGCTTGAGCAGCATCCCCGGCGAGCCGGCCGCTTCCGCCTCCAGCGGCAGATGGCGCGGCCGAAACGCCACGGCGGGCAGAACGGCTTCCAGCGCCTCGATCGGGACTCCGCCGGGCCGCAAGACCG
>CAYOPA010000681.1:0-2270 GCA_964405625.1 uncultured Bryobacterales bacterium | reverse complement strand
CGCCGAAGATAAAAATCGCCTGCCCAAAAACCGCAAAACCCCCGCGTGAATCACGGAAGCTTCTTACATGGACTTTCCGGAAAAAGGTCATAAAGCCAGGACGTTCGCTTGGCTACCATATAAAGGGTAAGCTTGATCAATAAGCTTCTATATATGGTGGAAAAAACAACTCATAAGCGAAAATCCTGAAAGCTCATAAAGGTCATAAAGGTCATAAATCGTCTCCCAGCGATGTCTTTTCAACGCCACACTCTGGCGCATCCCATGCCATGGATGACTGAAATGAGATGTGGCCATGAATGCTTGGGGCGAGCTGACAAACGCCCACGGCGCGAGCCGCGACGCACTGGTCGCCTGCGCTTGTAAACTTGGCACGGGGTGGTTGCGGTTGATGGCTTTCCAACGCTGCTGCTGCCTGCCACGCGGCGCGGAGCACAAGACGCTCGCGGCCCAGGGCAATCCGCCGAGCGTGGTGAGCATCTGACCCGACCGGGCGGGACAGGATTACGCGGGGACGGGCGAATTTCCGTCCGACGCGCTGGCCCTGTACATTCATCCGCTGCAATAGCCGCATCGGTCCTTGGCGCTGGCTTGCGTCACTCTGGCGGGCTGGGAGACGGAGTGATGGTTCGAAGGAGGCGGGTTTCAGTTGGGCAGCTCGCTCGACAAGCTGGCGGCGGGGGGGGTGTTGGCGCAGGGCGCGGCGCTGATGTTGCGTCGGGATCCGGAAGTCCTGCTGGCTTTCTGCATTGGCGCCACGCTGTGCGTGTTGCAGTGCGAACACACGACCGTAGTGGCGCTATAACCCTTTTGTTCCAGAAAAGCCGCCAGGCTGGCGGCCCTGCTCCAGTCGGTCTGGTTTCGCGACGTGGCGGCGCTGGCGCCGGATAGATCGCCCCGGGAGACGCCGTCGCGAGCGGGGCCGAGCTGCGGTCGAAGCCGCCCCGCCCCGTCGACACACGCATCCCTCCGCCAAGCCAACCGAGGACCCTCGGATCGCCCCGAACTCGCCCCCTGCCACCAGTGGCGTTCCGGAAGAAGCGCCGGTTCGTGCCCCCGACGGGAAAGGACCGTCCTGACCCGTGAATCGGGTCACGTGACACGCTTTCAGGGGCGACGCGAAATCCTACGTTGTCATCTTCAGAAGTCGTTGCGACTGGAGTGGAACGAACAGTCCCCTACGGGAGTCGTTGCATCATGCCGACCCGCCAAGCATTCCCCCGACCGATCCCGAGGTTCCCCGCCCTGCCGCACCAGCGTCAGTCGGCCTTGACCGGCGCCCTTCCAACCCTTTGACGGGAGGATCGGCATCGGCGACCAAGACGTAGCAGCCTGGCGCCGCCGCTTCCGGATGGGCGAGACCCGCGTCAAGCCTTCGGCGTGGAGCCGCAAGCCGCGACCCGGGCGACCCAGCCGGGCGCTCCGTCGGCCCTAGGCTTGCGCCAGCAGCAACCTGCCCCACAGATTCTGGTGGAGATCGACCTCGTACTAGCGAACGCCCCGCGCCGTCGGTTTCTCCCAGCGCGGGCGAATGCTTTCGTTCATTCGCTGTCCTGCTGATCCATCTTGTCAGTACGCTCCAACCACCGCGCCTCCAGCTCCCGCCGGGTCTTCGCCAACTCCTCGGCCAGCAACTTCTCATCGGGCAATACGGTCTGGTACTCGGCGGCCAGCACCTTGTTGGGCAAGCCCTCCAGCGCGTAGTGGGCTTCGGCCACGCCCTTGCCGGCGCAGAGGATCAGGCCCGCGGGTGGATTCTCGCCCGGCTTCATCCAATGCTCGCGGGCGTAGTTCAGATAAAGGTGCATCTGGCCAGCATCGGCATAGCTGAATTTCCCGATCTTGAGGTCGATGATCAGCAGGGATTTGAGTCGGCGGTGGAAAAACAGCAGGTCGACTCGGAACCAAGCGTCGTCCAGCCTCAAACGGCGCTGACGGCCGACGAAGGCAAAGTCGTCGCCGAGTTCCAGCAGGAAGTCGGCCAAGTGTTGGATCAGCGCGTCTTCAAGATCGGATTCGGAGTATTCGTCCTTGAGGTTGAGAAACTCCAAGACAAAGGGGTCCTTGATGGCCTGCTCGGGCGTGATGACATCGCCCGGTTCGGCGTGCTCGGCCTTCCGCAGCAGGGCCGCCTTGTTGCGCGACAACGCGATGCGTTCGTAAAACTGGCTGTTGATCTGCCGGTCCAGTTGACGTACCGACCAGCCACAACGAAGCGCCTCGGTTTCGTAGAAAGCGCGGGCCAGCTCGTTTTTAACCGAGAGCAAACG
>CAYOPA010000680.1:0-2274 GCA_964405625.1 uncultured Bryobacterales bacterium | reverse complement strand
ACGCCACGTTGATCAGCCCGCCGACGATGCCGATGATCGCCGCGAGCGCGAGATTGAATGCCTCCTCGGTGGGCCGGAACTTTTCGCGGATCGCGAGCGCCCGCCGCCAGTGCCGACGGAGAAAAGCTCCGACGAACCGGCGTACGCGCTCAAATTTTTCCCGGACCACAGCCACCGGCGGAGCTTACGCGCTGAAGGCGGCCATGACGAGCGATGAAATGCGTGGTGCCCAGCAGGGAAACCGAGCAATGCTAAATTGGGGCCGGGGCGCGGTTGTGTCGTTTCGACCAGTCGCCGCAACTCAATAAAGTCCAACGGAACTTGGCGCGGGTTCGGTGCTGCGGCTGGTGCTCCGCACACAGCCGCGCTCCAGGGCGAGATTTGCCGCGGGGAATTAGTCATTGCGCGGCCGGTGAAAATGGGAATGATGCGCCCCGCCAAACGTGTCGGAGCGTAGCTTAGCTTGGTAGAGCGCTTGGTTTGGGACCAAGAGGTCGCAGGTTCAAATCCTGTCGCTCCGACCATTTTTCTTTCCGGTTTTCCTCGGTTTCAACCCGTTGCGGTTCAAGCTCCCGGCCCGCGAGCCGCCGGCTCAACATCCATTTGCCAACCAGTTTGGCTTCCCCCACAGTCCGCGCGGATGAGCAAGCAGTTCTACATTACGACCGCCATAGACTACGTGAACGGCCACCCGCATCTCGGGCACGCCTATGAAAAAATCATCACGGATGTCATCGCGCGCAGTCGTCGCAGCCTCGGGGAGCCGGCGTTTTTTCTGACCGGCAACGACGAGCACGGCCAGAAGGTGCAGCAGGCCGCCGCCGCGCAGGGCAAGGATCCGCAGGCGTACTGTGATGAGTTCGCGCGGATCTGGCTGCCGTTCGCGGAGAAGCTGCACTGCTCGCACGATGATTTTATCCGCACCACCGAACCACGTCACAAGGCCGTGGTGCAGGCGATTCTGAGCAAGCTGCACCAAGCGGGGCAGTTTTACCGCCAGACCTATTCCGGCTGGTACTCGTCCAAGGAGGAAACTTTTCTCACCGAGAAGGACCGACGCGAGGACGGGACGTTTGACCCCAGTTGGGGCGAAGTGGTGCAACTGGAAGAGGACAACTACTACTTCAAACTCGGCGAGCATCAGCAGTGGTTGATCGATCATATCAACGCTCATCCGGAGTTCATCCAGCCCGACTACCGACGCAACGAGGTGCTCGGCTTTTTGAAGAGCAACCAACTGGAAGATCTGTGCATCAGCCGGCCCAAGGCGCGTTTGAGCTGGGGCATTCCCCTGCCCTTCGATCTGGATTACGTGACGTACGTGTGGTTCGACGCGCTGGTGAACTACGTCACCGTGCCGGCGGCGAAGGGTGATCCGGTAGTGCTCGCCGCGCTGCCGGACCTCCCGAGCTTCGAGGTTCCAGCTCGCAGCTCCGAATTGTGGCCGGCGGACGCGCAAGTGATCGGCAAAGATATCCTCAAGTTCCACGCGGTGTACTGGCCGATCATGCTCAAGGCGATTGGCCTGCCGCTGCCGAAACAGATTCTCGCCCACGGCTGGTGGCAGAAAGAGGGCGCCAAGATCAGCAAGAGCACGGGCAACATCGTGGACCCGGTCGAAGTGATCGACGAATGGGGCGTGGACGCGTTTCGGTATTACGCGGTGCGTGAACTGGCCATCGGCCCGGACGGCAACTGGACGGATGCCGGCTTTCAAGCGCGTTACAATGCGGAGCTGGCCAACGGTCTGGGCAATCTGTTGAACCGCTCGTTGTCGATGCTTCAGAAATATCGCGGCGGCAAGGTGCCCGCGCGCCATGACGAGCAAGCCGCGCTGACAGCGGAGATCACCAGCAGACTGACGGGACACTTGCGGGACAATTCCTTGCAGGACGGACTCAAGGCCATTTGGGAGCTGGTGACCGAACTGAACGTCTATATTCAGAAGACCGAGCCGTTCCGGCTGGCAAAAGATCCCGCGCAAGCAACGCGCCTGGACGAGGTGCTCTACAATCTGGCCGAGGGCTGTCGCGTGCTGGCCGTGTTGCTCTGGCCGTTTTTGCCGACCAGCGCGGAGAAAATTTACGCGCAGCTTCAACTCGCTTCCCAGCCGGACAAGCTGGCCGCCGCCGCGTGGGGCGGGCTCCCGGAAGGCCATTTGTGCGGTGCGCCGCAACCGCTCTTCCCGCGCAAGGATCTGGCGAAGCAAGCGGCTTGAAGAATTACGGTGCGGCTCCCGTCGAGCCGGGGAGCTCCAGATGAGGGTCCGCTGGA
>CAYOPA010000679.1:0-2287 GCA_964405625.1 uncultured Bryobacterales bacterium | reverse complement strand
GCTGGATCGAGACGGCCGTCTACGCCGACGGCGAGTGGCGACGGCCCGCGGGCCTGGAAGCGTCGCTCCCGGAGGACTTGCGTGGGTTCAACGATTTTCCACGAGTCCAGACTGACGGTCGCGGCAGGGTCTGGGTGCTGTTTCGGCATCGCTTCCTGCGCCAGCGCGAGGTGCCGGCCATGGCCGCGTCGCATCGCGCCGCCTGGGAGAGCTTCGCGGTCGCCTTCAACGGAGAGTCGTGGACCGCGCCCTCCCCCCTGCCCGCCTCGCAAGGCCGTTCGGACGCCGGCGCGGGTTTTGCGCGCACCTCCGACGGGCGCATGGTCGCCGCCTGGGCGACCGACAGTCGAATTTACGACGACTTCTTCCATGAGCAGGGCCGGATCCTTTCCGGGCTGATCCCCGAGCCGTCGGGAGCCGCGGTCGCGCCGCGGCTCAGCCCCTACGTCCGTGACGAGCTGACGTTCTTCCAAAACCACGCCAATGAAGCCGAAGACATCCGGCGCATTCGGGATTACCGGATCGAGGTCGGCGGCAAGCGCTACAAGATTGTTCGTGGCGACACCCACCGCCACACCGAGTACTCCCACGACGGCAACAACGACGGTTCGCTCAACGACACCTACCGCTACGCCCTCAACGCCGTTGATTTCGACTACCTTGGCGTCAGCGAGCACAACGCCAATGGCGGACCGGACATCGAGTACATCAACTGGCTGCTGCAACAGCGCGTGGACGTGTTCACCGTGCCGGGCCGCTTTGCGCCGCTGTATGGCTATGAACGCAGCTTGAGCTATCCGCAGGGCCATCGCAACGTCTTTTTCGCCCAGCGCGGCGTGCCGGCGTTGCCGATCCCCCAAAACGAATACGACGACAACATCGGAGCCAAGCCGCTGTACGCCTATCTCCACAAGAACAAAGGCGTGGCCATCTCGCACACCTCGGCCACGGGCATGGGCACCGACTGGCGCGATAACGACCCCGAGGTCGAGCCGCTGGTCGAGATCTACCAAGGCGACCGGGTCTCAGCGGAATACGAAGGCGCTCCCAAGGCCGCCGTGGCGGACGACATCACCTCGCAGGCCGGCGGCTTCCGGCCCAAGGGCTACGTCTGGAACGCCTGGGCCAAGGGCTACAAGCTGGGCGTGCAGGCGAGCTCGGACCACCTGTCCACGCACATTTCTTACGCCAACCTGCTGGTGGAGGAAAACACCCGCGAGGGCCTGATGGACGCCATGCGCAAGCGCCACTCCTACGCCGCCACCGACAACATCATCGTGGACTATCGCTTGGAAACCGCCGGCAAGGAGTATCTCCAGGGTGACATTCTGCGCTTGAGCTCCGGGAAGTTCCAGCTCAAGATTAAAATCATCGGCACGGCCCCCATCCGGCAGATCGATGTGATCCGCAACAACCAGTTCGTCTTGACGGTTCAAAAACAGGGGCGCGAGGTGGATCTGACCTTCATCGACCGGGAACCGGAAGCGGGCGAGAGCTACTATTACGTGCGCGTGCAGCAGGCCGACGACCAGATGGCCTGGTCGTCGCCGATTTGGATTACAATTCCCTGATCTGCTTTCAATACAAAGGGCGGCCCGATCGGGCCGCCCTTTTACAATCCCAAACCGAGCCGCACGGGGCCGGACCTCACACCTGGGCGGGCACTACAAACGGAGGGCGGTAGTCTCGCGTCACCAACGTGTTCGCCTGATCGTTGCCGATAAAGCGCTCCATCGCCGGATTGAACAACACTTTGTCGCCCACGCGGTAGCTGATGTTCGCCATGTGACAAAGCGCCGCCGAGATGTGGCCGACCTCAATGTCGCAGTTCAGGTCGGTATGCTTGCGGCTCTTCACGGCCTTGAGCAGATTCTCGCAGTGATCGTAGGTCCCGTCGCCTTCGCCGGTGACTAGCTCGCTGGGGACGCGGTCCTCGCCCTTGAAGATGCGGTAGCCGCGGCCGTGCATCGTCATGTAGCCGTCGCTGCCCAAAAACAGCACGCCGATCGTGTGGACGCCGCCGCCGGAGTCCTCCAGAATGCCGCTTTCGCCGCCCGTCATCAGGCCGCGCACCTCAAACTGCAAAGCCTTGTCGGGGTAGCGGAACATCGCAAACTGCGTGTTCGGCGTCTGCTGGTCGTCGTCGTAGATGAACTTGCCGCCCTCGGAGTAGGCGTTGTCGGGCAGCGTGTCGATGCCCAGGCCCCAGCGCGCGACGTCCATCTCATGCACGCCCTGGTTGCCGATGTCGCCGTTCCCGAAATCCCAGTACCAGTGCCAGTTGTAG
>CAYOPA010000678.1:0-2290 GCA_964405625.1 uncultured Bryobacterales bacterium | reverse complement strand
GACGTGGATTCGCTCGACGCCGGCTTTGTCCCAGGCACCGGCTGGCCGGAGCCCGGCGGCTTTTTGCCGCGCGAGGCGCTGGCGATCTTGAAGGGAGTCGCCAAAGAGGGCATCGTGGCGATGGAAGCCGTCGAAGTGGCGCCGCCGTACGATATTTCCGACATCACGGCGCTGATCGCCGTTCGCGCCATGGTGGACGTGCTGGCGACGATGGTGCAGCACGACAAGATTGGGGGAAGGTTGAAGGGCTAGGGCAGGAAGCGCTCGGGGCGCCGAATACAGCCCCGGGCTGAAGCCCGGGGTGACGGACATACGACCACGCTTCCCGTTTCCCCGGGCTGAAGCCCGGGGCTAAACTTTTTCCATGCGATAGCATGCTAACACTCCCCGCCGCCATGCCATCCTTCTGGCTGCCCGACGCCCCGCCCGCCATCGCCAACCCCCTCGCCGAGGCGCTCACCCGGCCGTTGGGCTTCCATCCCGCAGTCTCAGTGAAACTCCAACCCGCCGAGGAGACCTACATCCTCCCCTGCAACTTCGAATTCGGCCTGTTTGAAAAAGAAGCCCTCTCGCAACAACTCGCCGAGCTGCGGCGCGAGCACGAAGGCGCGAGCTTCTTCCACGACGACGTGAACCTGGGCCACCCCCTCGTCGCCCAGACCTTCGCCGATCAAGCCGGGCGTGCGCTGGCCGGCAAGTCGGTGTCGCCCGAACGCCTGGGTGTGTTGCTGGTCGCGCAGGGCCGGGGCGACGCCTCCAGCCGCGCCCAGGTTTATCAACTGATGCGGCTGCTTTGGGAACAGCTCGGCGCCGCGCGGGGCGAGGTCGCCTTCCTACGCAACCCAACGCCCTTCCTGCGCGCCGAGCTGGAGCGCCTTGACCCACTGGTCTGGGTCGTCGTCCCCTTGCTTTGGGAACCGAGCGAGCCGCTGGAGCACTTGCGAACGATCGTCGACGACCACGTCCGCAACCGCCCCGACGTTTCCGGGATGTTCCACGTCGCGGAGCCCCCCGGCGCGCATCCGGCGCTGATCGGCTGGCTGGCACAGCGGGCTCTGGAGCTATGGCGCGGCCGGCGGCAACAGGAAACCGGCCGCGTTCGCTCGCTCAAGCGCGAAAGGCCCTCCGCGGCCCGGCGGATCGGCGCGATCGATACCGGGCTGGCCGCCGACGTCCGCAACGCCGCCGAGCTGCGCGCCATCCTGCCCGCAAGCATCCTCGACGCCGAATCCGTATTCGTCAAAGTGACCTGGCACGGCTACGCCACCGGAACCTACACCGACCCCGCCGCGCTGGACGCCCTGCTGGAGGCGATTCCCGGCAAGGTCGTGCTGCTGGAAGGCCACACCAGCAGCCGGAGCTCCGCCGGGCGGGTCGAGTGGGACTGGGAGACCGAAGCTCGCGAGCGCCGCGTCTGGATTCGCGAGCAGGAGCGCGAGTTTTTGGAGAAAACGGGGCTCGCGGAGGTGATCCGGCGCCGCGGAGCCGCTTACGTAAACGTCACCGAGGAGCTCTGGGACGGCCGCTGCGCCGCGCCCGACGGTTTTCCTGCGGATGTCGAATTTCCGGAGCTAGCCGGCTTCGTCCCTCAGATCCTGGCCGACCACGCCGGGGCGCCGCTGATCAGCTACGCCCGCTTCAAAGGACCGACGCGGCTGAGCCTGTCGAATCTCTTCGGGTTGATCCCCGAACCGTTGCGAGCGCGCTGGCATGGGCCGAATCTGTCGTATGTGGCCAAGGTCTGCTGCGCCTTGGCGAAGCTCTACGGCTCATTCCTGAACCTTTATGGGCTGAACGAGTCGATCAACGCGGCGGTGCGTTGGGATCGCCGGGGCCTGTACCGCAGCCGCTGGGGCAACTACGATCTGATCGCGGCGCCGGGGTTGGCGACCATCAGCCGCGGCGTCACCGGCGCGGACGCGCTGGCGGCCCGCCTGCAAGGCGGCGACCCGGCCCGCAGCGCCTACTATGATGTGGTCCGCGCCGAGCTCGGGATTCCCGCGGCGGCCGAGACCGTCGAGCTGCCCGAAGACTGGCTGCGGCGGTTTGCCTGACGCTCCGGTGCGGCGGCCTCCTCAACCCCGCACCGGCTTCTCCGGCGCCGGGGACGGATTCAGGCTCCACAGCCGGTCATTGGCGGGGGCTTTGTCCCATTCCGGCGTCGGTTCAAAGTAGCCCGGCTCGTACAGGTGCTCGCGCAGCACCTCGTCCACCAGCTCAATCCCCAGGCCCGGTCCGTCCTGCACCGGCGCGAAGCCGTTTTCGAAGATCGGCAGGCCGGAGCCGGTCA
>CAYOPA010000677.1:0-2291 GCA_964405625.1 uncultured Bryobacterales bacterium | reverse complement strand
CCTAGTGGTCTGCGTCACAAATCGTAAGCAGAATGTATCGTAGGGGCATGCCATGGCGTGCCCGGGCTCGGCATGCCGAGCCCCTACAAAACGCGGGCTGTCGTGACACTCGCGCCGTCCCAAGCGACGGCCCAATAATGTTCAAAGCGTGTGACGCAGACCACTAGCATTCGTAATGACGATGTCATTACGAATCGGATGTCGCTGCTACTCCCGCCACTCGTGCGCGTCCAATGAGGCCGGGAACATCTCGATCGAATACCCCGGCGCCGCGGGCGGCGTGTAGCGGCCGTCCTTCATCGTCACCGGGTAGCGGAAATGCTCGTGCAGGTGGTCGACGTACTCCACGATGCGGTCTTCGAGCGAGCCGCTTACGCAGATGTAGTCGATCAGCGCCAAGTGCTGCACGTACTCGCACAGGCCCACGCCGCCGGCGTGCGGGCAGACCGGTTTGCCGTATTTCGCGGCCAACAACATCACCGCCAGAATCTCGTTCACGCCGCCCAGCCGGGCGCTGTCGATCTGCACAAAGTCAATCGCGTCGGCCGTGATGAATTGCTTGAACAGGATGCGGTTTTGGCACATCTCGCCGGTCGCCACGCCGATCGGGTGGTCGAGCTCACGCAAGGCCTCGCGGATCGCCTTGTGGCCCAGAATGTCGTCGGGCGAGGTCGGCTCCTCGATCCACCACGGTTGAAATTCCGCCAGCGCCCGCATCCACTCGATTGCCTGGCCGACTTCCCACACCTGGTTGGCGTCGGTCATCAGCTTGCGCTCGTAGCCGATCTCCTCGCGTATGATGCGGCAGCGGCGAATGTCGTCGTGCAGGTCGCGGCCGACCTTGATTTTCAGGTGCGTCCAGCCGGCCTGCGCGCCTTCGCGGCTCAGGCGGCGGAGCTTGTCATCGGGATAGCCGAGCCAGCCGGCGGAGGTGGTGTAGGCGGGGTAGCCGCGGGCTTCCATCTCGGCCAGGCGAACGGCCTTGCCGGGGGCCTGGGCTTGCAGCAGCTCCAGGGCCTGCTCGGGCGTGAGCGCGTCGGTGAGGTAGCGAAAGTCGATCAGCCGGACAAACTCCTCGGGCGAGAGGTCGGCGACCAGGCGCCAGACCGGTTTGCCCTCGGTCTTGGCCCACAGATCCCAGACCGCGTTGACGACCGCCGCCGTCGCCAGATGGGTGGCGCCCTTGTCGGGGCCGGTCCAACGAAGCTGGCTGTCGCCGGTGATGTGCCGCCAAAAGCCCCCCATGTTCTCCGTGAACGACTCCAGGGTTCGGCCCACGACGAGGCGCGCCAGCGAGCGCGCCGCCGCCGCAACAATCTCATTGCCGCGCCCCAGCGTGAACGTCAGCCCATGGCCCTCCAGGCCCGGCTGATTGGTCCGCAGCACAACATAAACAGCCGAATAATCCGGGTCGGGATTCATGGCGTCGGAGCCGTCCAGGTGATCGGAAGTGGGAAAGCGAATGTCGCGGACGACGAGGTCGAGGATTTGGGTGGACATGGAGGATTTCAGGATGCGGCGCCGGGCGGGGTTGGGGCAAGGACGATGTAACTGAGGGGCGGCGTTGGGGATCTACTCCGCGAGGTAAGCTCTGATGAAAACCACCTATATCGCTTTGGCCCTTGCCATGGCCGTGTCTTTTGGCTGTCCGTCCAAGGAGCAGGTCACTCGCACCGGACAGAACCGGCCCACCGCGCCGGCGCAGACGCGGGTGACGGTCAACACACAGGACGGCATGATTCCGGCGGGGACCGAGCTCGCTATCCGCGTCAACCAGGCGATCGACACCAAGGACGCCGGCGGCGTCTATCGCGCTGAAGTCGCGCAGGACATCTTGGACAACGCCGGCAAAACGATCATTTCGCGCGGCTCGCCGGCGGAAGTGACGGTTGTGCAGGCTTCCAGCGGCGGAACTGTCGGCACGAGGACGATTGAGCTGGCGTTGCGGTCGGTCACGGTGAACGGACGCCAACGCATGGCCTCCACGGAGAACGTTCGCGAAGAAGGACCGGGCGGTTTGGGGACCAACCGGCGGACCGCTGAGATGGTCGGCGGCGGCGCTGCTTTGGGCGCCGTGGTGGGCGCGATTCTGGGCGGCGGCAGCGGCGCGGCGATCGGTGCGACCGGCGGCGCGGCGACGCAGGTTCTGACCCGAGGCGACACGGTGCGGATTCCGGCCGAAACAGTGATGGAGTTCCGGTTGGCGTCGGCGCTGGACGTGCGGTAGGCGCGTACCCGCCAGGTAAACCTGGGCGGCTCGTTGCTGCGATCATGAGCCGCCCGGCTTTAGC
>CAYOPA010000676.1:0-2296 GCA_964405625.1 uncultured Bryobacterales bacterium | reverse complement strand
TTCGCCACCCCGTGCCGGTCCAGCTCCTGGGCCCAGCGGTCGGCGAGAGCTTTGTTGTCACTCGGAAAATCCCAGCCCAACGAAGCCGTCAACGCCTCCGCGTCGGCGGCCGGTTGGGGCTGCTGCGAGCGCAACGTCTCATAGAAGCGGTGTGAAAACAGGTGGGCGTGGGCGTCCTCGACGGCGATCTCTCCCCAGAGCGTCTGCATGTCTCTCAGTTTCGCGCAAAGCCCGCCGCCGGGGGCTCAGAGTTGGCTGATCTCGATGCGCCGTCGCATGGCGGCCACTTCATCGGGGTCGCCCGCGCCCAGTCCCGGCCGGCCGGCCGCCACGGTCGCCGCGGCCACTCCCCAGGCGAAAGCCTCTTCGAACGGCTCGCCCTGACTAAGCTTCCAGACCACGGTCGCCCCCAGCACGTCGCCGGCGCCGATGGGGCTGCCGGTCTGTATGCTCGGCGGCACGGCCTTCAGTCGGCCTCCGTCCCAGACCGCGATCGCGCCTTGGCTTCCCTGGGAGAGCACGACGTGCTCGGCCCCCATGGCGCGGATCTCCTCGGCGCCGGCGAGCGCTTCCTTGTCGCCGAACAGGGCCCGGCCCAGCAGCCGTTCGGCTTCGGGACGGTTGGGTTTGGCGAGCGTCGGCCCGGCCTTCAAGCCCTCGGGCAGCGCGGGGCCGGTGGCGTCGAGCAGGGTTTTGACGCCGCGCTCCCGCGCCAGGCGGATTAGCTTGGCGTACAGCTCGACCGGAGCGCCCGGAGGAATGCTGCCGTTGAGCGTCAGCAAAGTTGCCGCCGGCAGCCGCTCCAGCACGGCCGCTTCGACCGCGGCGAGCTCGGCGGCCGTCAGCGGCGCGCCGCGCTGGTCGAGCTTCAGCGTCAGCCCCTCTTCGTCAATCACGGCGATGTTGCGACGCGTCTCGCCGCGCACCTTGATCAAGGTGGTGCGCAGGCCCACTTGATCCAGCAGTTGCGAAAAGCGGCGGCCGGTGTCGCCGCCGTGCGTTGCGACCGCCTCGACCTCGGCGCCGTAGGCCAACAGCGTGCGGGCGACGTTCACGCCCTTGCCGCCGGGTTGATAGCTCTCCGACGTGATGAACGACCGGTCATCGTAGATGATGCGGTCCGTCATCAGCGAGACGTCGATGGCGGGGTTGAGCGTGAGGGTCAGGATCATGGCGTCCAGGCGCGCCGGAGCCCGCCCGGCGGTGCGGGAGAGGGACGAACGGCGGCGCCCGTCCCTCTCGCTGGCTTAGTGCCCGCCGCCGCGAATCCCGCCGGGCGTCGGCAGCGGCGTGCGGTCGGTGTGCGGCGGCAGCACGGGGTACTCCACCTTGGGCTGCTGTCCGGTCAGGGTCAGCAGGAACGCCACGATCGCGCTTGAATCATCGTCGGAGAGCTCGGCGCCCAACTGCGAGCTGCCCATGATCGCAACGGCCTGCTTCAGGCCCCACACCTTGCCGGAATGGAAGTACGGCGCCGTGAGGTGGATGTTGCGCAACGACGGCGACTTGAACTTGTACTCGTCGGTGGCCGTGCGGGTGACCTCAAAGCGGCCCTTGTCGCCGGGAGGCAAGATCTCCGAGCCAGGCTTCTCCACCACGCCGAACGGGAAGTAGCCCGTGCCGCCGAGGTTCACGCCGTCGTGACAGCTCACGCAGCCCTTGTCGAGAAACAGCTTCAGACCCTGCTTCTCATGAGCGTCGAGGGCGTTCTCGTCGCCGTTGAGGTAGCGGTCGAACGGGGACCAGGGCGTCAGCAGCGTCGCTTCAAACACCTCGATGGCCTTGGCCATGTTGTCGAAGGTGACCGGGTCGGATTCGCCGGGAAACGCCTTCTCAAAGCGGTCCACGTACTCGGGGATGCTCTTCAGCGTCGCCTCGGTCCGCTCCGGCGTCGAGCTCATCTCGACGGCGGCCTGGATGGGCCCCTTGGCCTGCTCCTGCAAGTCCTTGGCGCGGCCGTCCCAAAACTGCGCCACGTTGAAGACGGCGTTCAGCACGGTGGGGCTGTTGCGCGGACCCTGCGCCCAGCCGTGGCCGATGGAGGTCTCCAGCAGATCGACGCCGCCGAGGCCGACGTTGTGGCAGGTGTTGCAACTGATCAGCCAGCTTGACGACAGGCGCGGATCGAAGAACAGCATCTTGCCCAGCTGGATGCGCTCCGGCGTGGCGGGATTGCCTTTGAGTACCGGCGGATTCACCGGCACCGGCTCAAAGCGCGCCTGGGCCTTGTCGAGCAGCTCGTCGGCGCCGGCGGCGGGCGTCAGCAGGATCGCGATCAGCAGCAGTTTCCTCATCT
>CAYOPA010000675.1:0-2308 GCA_964405625.1 uncultured Bryobacterales bacterium | reverse complement strand
CTGGCGCCGCCGACGCGGAAGTTCCGCTCGACCATGGCGACGTTCTTGTCCAGCTTGGCGGCGGCGATGGCCGCCTTTTGGCCCGCGGGCCCGCTTCCGATCACGACGAGATCATATTCACGCATAGAGTTCCCTTATTGTAGGGATGCGACCATCGCCGGACTGTGGCGGGGCCGGCCCGGATCGGCTATCGTCGGAGAATCGACTTTCGTCGGAACGGGCTTGTCAGGCAACGAGATGTCTCGCTTTCGGGCGATTTTGATGTACCACTCGCTGGACGATTCCGGGTCCATCCTTTCGATACCCCCCGCCGTCTTCAGCCGCCAGGTCCGCAGCCTGTTCGAACGCGGGATTTCGGTGGTCTCGCCGCAGCAGCTTGTCCGCGGCCAGGGCTTTGAGCCGGGCCAGCCGGCCCTCTCGCTGACCTTCGACGACGGATTCGCGAATTTCTACACCCACGCGCTGCCGGCCCTATGTGATTTTCGGCTGAAGGCGACCGTCTTCCTGGTCGCCGGCCGCGGCGGCGGCGTCAGCGACTGGCCGGGGCAGCCGGAACAGTTTCGTGATCGAGAGCTGCTGAGCTGGTCCCGCATCGCGGAGATTCACCAGATGGGCGTGCAGATCGGCGCCCACTCGATGACCCACCGCGCCTTGACGCGGCTGCCCTTCGCCGAGGCGCGCGAGGAGGTGCTGGCCTCAAAAAAAACGCTCGAAGACCGCACCGGCTCGCCCGTCACCGCCTTCGCCTACCCCTACGGCGCGGAAAACCAAGCCCTGCGCGAGCTGGTCGCTGAGCATTTCGAGGTCGGCTGCTCCACGCGCCTTGGTTACCTGGGCCGCAACCCGCGCCGCGAGAGCCTGGAGCGGATCGACATCTGCTACCTGCGCGACCTGCACTGGTTCCAGCGGCTGTTCCGGCGTTCCACCGGTTCGTATCTGGTGCTGCGCGGGGCGTTGCGGCGTTGCAAACAGATGCTGTTGGGTCCGGCGTGATCGACCGACTCGCGGCGCTCGGCGTGAGGCTGGTCTGCCCGGCCTGCCATGAGGGCCTGCGCGCCCAGGCCGCGTCGCTCCTATGCGAAGGCTGCGGCCGAGCCTTCCCAGTCATCGACGGCGTCCCCGACCTGCGCCTGTGGCCGGACCGATTCCTTTCCATGGAGGACGACCGCGCCAAGGGGCTGGAGGCGCTTCGCCGCTCCGGGGGACGAGGATTCCGCGCGGCCCTGGAGGCCTACTGGGCGCTGACGCCCGAGCTGAGCCCGGCGCTAGCGAAACACCACATCCGCCGCCAGCTCGGTGAGGTCGCCGTCGGCCGCTCCATCCTGGACGCCGTCGACGCCGCGGGCTTGACCGGCGCCCCGCTGCTCGACCTGGGCTGCGGCGCGGCCGCCCTGGAAGCCGCCGCCGCCGCAATCGACCGTCCCGTCATCGGCGTCGACGCGGCCTTTCGCTGGCTGCTGATCGGCCGCGAGCGCCTGCGCGAAGCCGGCGCCGAGCCCCTGCTGCTGTGCGCCAACGCCGAGGCGCTGCCGTTCGAGCCGCGCAGCTTCGCCGCCGTCTGCGGCAACGACCTCGTCGAGCACGTGGCCCAACCCGAAACGGTCGCCGCTGAGATCGCCCGCGTCCTGCACCCCGCGGGCCGAGCCTATATCGCCGCCAACAACCGCTGGTCGCTGCTGCCCGAGCCCCACGTGCGCCTACCAGGCGTCGGCTGGCTGCCGCGCCGATGGCAGGCCCGCTATGTCCGAGCCCTGCGCGGCCACGCCTATGACAAGGTGCGGTTGCTCAGCGGCGGCGAGTTGCGGAGTATTCTCAAAACGGCAGGGCTGGAGCCGGGCCCCGTTCGGCCCGCGCCGCTCCACGCCCAGCAGCCGACACATCCGCGCCTACGGCGTCGCCCTCCGCATGTACGCCAACGACTACGAAACGCTCCCCTACTCGCCCGACGGAACTGCGGCTGCGTTGTACGGCTTGAAGGACTACCTCGACACCGGCGATTCCGCCCCGGAGCCGCCCGCCTTCGACGACGCGCACCGGCTGCTGACCAACTGCCCGTTTGATTACATCAACGCCCCGGACCTCAGCCTCGACAACATCCTGCCGATGCTCGTGCTCCTTGCCGAGCAGCAAACCGACACCAACGGCGGCCGATACTGCCTGCCCGCCGACGGCCACCCGCGATGCATCCCACCCGGCAAGTCGTGCGCAGTCGGCAAAGAACTCGACGAAACAGGTCCATGACAAGTCAGGCGGCAGAGCTGCCAAGCCATTCGCACCCCGACGGGGTGCAGGGCTGTAGCCGCGGGTG
>CAYOPA010000674.1:0-2316 GCA_964405625.1 uncultured Bryobacterales bacterium | reverse complement strand
GCCTCGGGCCCGACGCCGGGCAGACCGGGATGCCCATGCCGGCCGCCAGCATGATCTTTTCGATATTCGCGCCAATTCCCCTCGCCGCACGCAGCCCACTTGAGCGTCGCGTTCCGACTACGGCTCTCCCTGGGCCTTACGGCGCGAGCGGACGAGTTTATCCCAGTATACGGAGGCGCGGGCCGGGTCTTGCCGTCACTGATTCCGGAACCCCGGGTCCTTCAGCGCCCCGATCTCCACACTCGGCAACGGCGTCTTCATCTGATCCTGTGTTTGCGTCCAGAACGAGCCGTTGTGCATGAGCGCTTCGGAGACCCCGCTCAGCCTCGCGCTCTGCGCGCGCATGGCGCCGTGGGTGAACAGCGGCCACGCCGTCAGGGCGAGCCAAGGCAGTCCAGCCTCTCCGCCCACGGCGTTCAACAAATCCCTGTCTTGCAGGATCGCGAGCTGGATGACCTGCCCGAGCGGGTCGCCGACCAGTCCTCGCAAGAACGTCTCCGGGTCCCGTTCTGCTCGCATCCGCTCCCAAACCGCGCGCAGCTCCATGATCTGGCGGTAGTGCTGGAACCGGAACACTGCTTCCAGAATCGGATACAAGCCCATCAGCAGCTTCCAGACGCCGGCGTCGGCGCCCCAAACGTCAAAATTCAATGGAATGGAGCGATAGAATTTGTCACCCTGCCCAAAAGAGGCCGCCACGACGTTGAGCGGGTAGTTGCCATCCTCGGGATTGTTGTAAAGCAGGAGCCGCCGGCCTGAGTCCTCGATCTTGTACCTGAGCGTGACCTCGGCCCGCAGCAAGGTGCGCTCGCCGGGGTAGGTCGCGCGCGTTCGGACGCGGACGGTGTTGAGCAGAAAAGGCGGACTCGGCGGCAATACGATATAGCCGTTGCCTCCATCCAAAATGCTCCAAAAAACCGCTCCAGGCGTCTTGTCGGCCGGGGCCGTGAGCTTGTACTCGTTCCAGGTGTGGAGCACCGACAGATCAACGGTCTGTTGGTCGGCGTGGGCCGGCGTGATGCCGGGGATCGTGGGCGCTTCCGCATTCTGATCGCCGATCCTCTCCTGCTTGACCAGCCGCCTCGCGTACTCCAGGTTGAACGTCTCCACGTTAGTCGCTTGATTGACCTTGCCGCGTTCGGAGATAAAGAATCCCAGCGTCAAAAGGTCCGGTTCAAAGAGGACCTCCCACAACCCGCCGATCTGGCCGGCGAGCGGCGTGGCGATCTGGAGACTCTGCATATCCTCCAGGAACTTTTCCCGAATCTTGGCGAACTCGTCGCGGATTCGGTCCTCGATCGCGTTGGCCGTCATCAGCCAGGCCATTCCCGAGCGAGTCCAGTCCACAATGCGCTCGAGCTCGATGTCGAGCTCCGCGCCCAACCGTCCGGAGGGAGTGAAGAGGTAAATCTTGAGGAGAAGCTCCAGGTTGGCCCGGACCGTGCCGCCGCTCTTGGTGACGGTCGCCTTGGCGTTGATACGCACCGCGATGTGGTCGACGCCTATGGACACGCGCGGATTGCTGAGCTCAGCGGGAGCGTACGGATACATCTGGCGCGGGCCGCAAGGCCACAGATTGTCGGATTCGGGCCGGTCGATCACGCGCGCGATGAGGGGACAGATCATATACTTCTGGACGGTCGCAACGGAGAGGCCGGCCTGGGCCAGGCTGTTGACGGAGGCTTGCAGCCCCTGGGTCTTGACGCCGCCGCTGAATTGATCGTCCCCGAGTTGCATGAGCAGGGCCAGCCATTGTCCGGCCTTCACGCTCAACGAGCATTGGCGCACCCGGAGGGGGTTCAAGGCCCCTTGTCCGGCGGCGGCTTTTTCCACCGAAAGCAGCGACGGAAAGGTCATCTCGCGGATCGCCTGTTGAAACACTTCCGCCAGGAGCTCGCGCAGGGGGCGCTGGCCGATTTCGGGAAGCGTGACAACCGAGTTGGTGACGCCGCTGACGGCGACGGTCGCGTTGCCGGCAACCGGCTGCAGGACATAGTCATGGCCGCGCGAGGTCGCGGTCAGGGCCACCGACACCGGGATCGTGCAGAAAATCGTGCCAATCTGTCCGACCTCATTGCGGTCGCCGGCATAAATGGTCGAGTTCTGAAAGCTCAGCTTGACGACAATCGTGTCGTTCAGGCCTGGGGTGACTTCCACCTCGTTGATGCGTAGATCGACGCCGACGGGGCCGATCTGGCGGGTGATGTACATCGGAGCCCGCAGCTTCTGATCGAAAATCCGAAGCCGATTGCTCGCCAGAGTGGAAAGGCCGCTCGGCTTGAGCTCGAGAACAAGATCAGATCCAGCATCACTGCT
>CAYOPA010000673.1:0-2318 GCA_964405625.1 uncultured Bryobacterales bacterium | reverse complement strand
TGTTGTCGATCACCTGCCCCATCTCCGTAGTCTCGGACTGGATCAGAGCTGCCGCGGCGGAGACCTCGATGACCTCAGTAACGGTGCCGAGATTTAGCTGGAAGTCGATGCGGGCGGTCTGGTCGATCTCCAAACGCAGACGGGGCCGCTCCTGCGGGGCAAAGCCGGGGGTTTCGCACTCGATGCGGTAGTCGCCGGGCGGCAACAGGGGCGCGCTGTAGAAGCCGCCTTCGTTGCTCGTCACCTCGGTCACCAGACCGGTGCCGAGGTTGGAGATTTTGACGCTGGCAGCGGGGATGACCGCGCCGCTGGCGTCAGTCACCAACCCCTGGATCGTCGAAGCGTGGACGCTGAAAGCGCCCACGCTGAGCAGCATAACGGTAAGGCGAACAAGCGTACGAACACGGTACATGGCGAGCTGACCTCCTGTGCGCTTCCCGCTATGGTCCCACCTTTAGGGGAAGGCACGGAATTATACGCACATCCGGAAAAAAGTGTCAAACTTTCCGTGAGCTTCGCCAGCTTTTCGCGACTAGCCGCCCTCCCGGCGCCCGCGGCTGAGCCGCACCTGCGTCATGCCGCGCTCGCCCTTCTCCGTCCAAGTGACAAACGTCCTGCCCAACGTCCCGCCCGCGATGCGGGGGTACGAGATCGACGCTTGGTGGCCCGGCACAAGCTGCGCCTTGGTGGTCGTTCCGTCCTCGAAGACCTCCAGCATCCACGGTCCCGCGGGCGCCCAGCCGTCCTGTTGACCCGGCGCGCGGCCCTTGAACACCAGCAGCAGGCGGCCGTCGTCGGCCACGGCCATGTCGGGGTGGTTGGCGTCGAGGATTTCGCCGGAGACCAACACAGGTTTGGCGAAATGGCGTCCGCCGTCATCCGTCCAGCTCAGCCGAACGCCGGAGTTGGAGCCGTCGCCGTCGGAGTACCAACTGATCCACAGCCGCTTGCCCTTGGTCGCCATGGCGGCGCCGGAGTGCGGGCAGCCGTCGATCTTCCAGTTGTCCGTGGCCACACGCAACGGCTCGCTGAAGGTCTTGCCGCCGTCCTCGGATGTCGCCACCGCCATGTCGCGGATACTGCCCGGAAAGACCTGACGCCACGAGACGAAAATCATCCCTCCTTCGCCGAACGCGATCGTCGGACGGCAGCATGGGCAGACGCCGTGCGCCACGGCCGCGTTGGGATGGAAGCTCTTGCCTCCGTCCGTCGATTTAGCCAAGAAGACTGACGACGTGCCGGGCCGGCCCTTGTCCGGGGCGCGGCCGTCGAGCCAGACGGCGAAGACCTCGCCGCGCGGCGAGACGCCCAGCGAGGAGAAAGCGTTCGTGGAGGGCTCAGCCTTGTCGGTGACGACCACCGGCTCCTCCCAGACATGCCCAAAAGCCGGCGAGCGCGACAGCAGCAGCTCCGTCCCAATGCCGGGTCCGCCGCTGCGTTCCCACAGCGCATAAGCCTCGATGCCGGGGCTGAAGGAGAGCGTCGGCGAGTTCTCGCCGTGCGAGCTGACCGCCGCGCCTTCGGGGCTGATTCGCACCGGCGGAGAGAACGAATCTCCGCCGTCGCCCGAGGTCGCCATGCCCAGCGACGAAGCGGCATGACCGCCCGAAACCGCCAGCAGGTACAACCCGCCCGACGCCCGCACGGCGAGCTTGCCGTCACGCGTGGGCTGTCCGTAGTGCGCCAGCGGCGAAGACGGCTCGGGCTCAAAGTGGTACGAGACGCCCTTGCCCGCTTCCGAGCGACTGGCGGCGCCAAGCGGAGCGGCGACAGCCGAAAATAGGAAATTCCTGCGCTTCATGGGGTTTTTCGTCCTCCCTTCTAAAACACGAACCGCAGCGCCAACTGGATGCTGCGCGGGCTGTAAGCTTCGGCGTTACGGCCGAAGTTAGGGTTGAATCCGGTCGCCTGCCCCGTCTGGCTGTTGCGCTCCACGCTGAGCACGTTGCCGATCGCGGCGGCGTTGAAGTTTGTCGTATTGAACAGGTTGAAGGTCTCAACGCGGAGCTGCGCGTTGATCTTTTCCGTCAGGCCGATGTCCTTGTGAATGGCTGCATTCCAGTTCAGCAGCCGATCGCCGCGCAGGGTGTTGCGCCCGAGCGTACCCAGCGTCCCGGCGGCGGGTTCGAGCGCGAGCGCCGTCGGCAGGCCGCCGACCACCTGGACGGCGTGGGAGCGAGCCGGGTCCACGTCGAGCGAGCCCGCAATCCCGTGGATGCGGTTGTTGTCCGACCCGAAACCGTTGTCCGTCCCGCTGTAGAGCGTGAACGGGTTGCCCGACTGCATTGTCGTGATGTTGGACAGCGTCCAGCCGCCCA
>CAYOPA010000672.1:0-2337 GCA_964405625.1 uncultured Bryobacterales bacterium | reverse complement strand
GTGTCGTTGGGCAGCCATTCGCCGAACTTGTCAAAAGCCTTCTCGCCGGCGAAGATCTCGTACCAAACGATGCGGCGCTTGCCGCCGTAGCACTTCTCGACGGCGGCGTCGAAGACGCGGCTGGAAGCCTTCCAGATATCCCGGCCGATGCCGTCGCCCTCGATGAAGGGCACAATGGGCTGATCGGGGATCAGGAACTTTCCGTTCTCTACACGGATCGCTTCTCCGTCCGCGGGGACGGGATTCTGGTTATAGGCTGCGGGCATGACTTTGTCGGGTTCTCCGGATCTGTTTCGCTGGGTCTGGGGTTGGGGACGGCAGAAGACGCACCCATGGATCAGCCGGCGGACACTGCCCGCCGCTTGGCCAGATTCTAGCAACTCCGTTTGACGGCTGGCAATCGCGACACTTGCGCTTGACAGCCATTCCCGCGCCCGCGTAACCTCTGTGTTCCCAGCCGAAAGGAGAAAATCCCCCGATGGACGCCGCATCCTCTCTCAGCGCGCTGATCGCGATCCTGCCGATTCTGGCCGTGATGTTTTTTCTGGTCGTGCTGCGCTGGCCCGCGACGCGCGCGATGCCGGTGGCCTATGTGATGACGCTGGCGGCGGCGCTGTTCTTTTGGGAAGTGCCGTTTATCCACACCATGGCCGCCAGCCTGCGCGGCGTGGTCATCGCGGTCACCTTGCTCTACATCATCTTCGGCGCGATTGTCTTGCTGTTCACGCTGAAGGAAAGCGGAGCAGCCGCGACCATTCGGCGCGGGTTTATGGATGTGTCGCGCGACCGGCGGGTGCAGATCGTGATAGTGGCTTGGCTGTTCGGCTCGTTCATCGAAGGCGCCTCGGGCTTCGGCACGCCGGCGGCGGTGGCCGGACCATTGCTGCTGGCGTTGGGCTTTCCGGCGCTGGCGGCGGTGATGGTCTGCCTGATTATCCAGTCAACGCCGGTGAGCTTCGGCGCCGTCGGCACGCCGATCATGGTCGGCATGCGGGAGTCATTAAACGTGCCCGAGGTCGAGAACGCCGTCGCCGCCGCAGGCATGACCTACACGGAGTTTATCCATCAGATCGGCGTCTTCACGGCCATCCCGCACGCGCTGGTTGGGACCTTCATTCCCATCATCATCTGCGGCATGTTGACCCAGACTTTCGGCAAGAACCGCTCGTTCGCCGAGGGCCTGGAAATCTGGAAGTTCGCGCTGTTCGGCGGCTTGGCGTTCACCGTCCCGTACGTGACCGTGGCGATCGTGTTGGGGCCGGAGTTCCCATCGTTACTCGGCGCGCTGATCGGGCTGGCGGTCGTGGTGTGGGCGGCGCGGCGCAAGCTGTTCCTGCCCGACGGCGAGCCGTGGGAGTTCCCGCCGCGTGAGGAGTGGGAAAACGACTGGATGGGCTCTTTCTCGGGCGACGTGGGCGGCGAGCGCGCGAACATGACCCTGGGCCGCGCCTGGACGCCTTACGTGCTGGTGGCCTTGCTGCTAGTGGCGACGCGGTTGCCTTTCCTGCCGCTCAAGGGCTGGCTGACGAGCGTCAGCCTGGACTGGAACGATATCCTCGGCACAGGCTTGTCGCAGGGCGCGCAGCCTTTCTACCTGCCGGGCACGATCTTCCTGGTCGTTTCGCTATTGACGGTTTGGCTGCACGGCATGACGGGCAAGGAGACCCGCACGGCGTGGTCGGATGCTGCCAAGATGCTGGCCGCGCCCGCCTTCGCGCTGCTGTTCGCCGTGGCCCTGGTGCGGGTGTTTATTGACTCCAACGTGAACGCCTCGGGCTTGCAGTCGATGCCGCTGGAGCTCGCCGAATGGGTGGCGGCGGTGGCGGGCGGAGCTTGGCCGTTCTTCGCGGCGATGATTGGGGCGTTGGGCGCGTTTGTGGCCGGCAGCAATACGGTCAGCGACCTGATGTTCAGCCTGTTCCAATACGGCGTGGCCGACCGGATTGGGGTGTCGCACCTGGTGGTCCTGGGCATGCAGGCGCTAGGCGGCGCGGCGGGCAATATGATCACGGTGCACAACGTGGTGGCGGCGAGCGCCACGGTCGGGCTGGTGGGCAAGGAAGGCCTGCTGATTCGGAAGACGATCCAACCCATGACGTATTACGTGGTGTATGCGGGGTTCTTGGGGCTGCTGTTTGCGTACGTAATCTTCCCAGATACGTTCTGACCGTTTTGGTGGGGACGGACATTCGTGTCCGTCGCGGGCTGGCCGGATTGCCCGGAAAGTCGGCTGGAAAGCGGGTAAGCCGGACAGGAATGTCCGGCGCTACTGAGGCAACTCCAGTAGCGACGGACATTCCTGTTTCGATGAAGAGGCGTTAAGCGACAGCGGTCCTG